>CALCCV010000523.1 GCA_937900305.1 uncultured Pseudobdellovibrionaceae bacterium
CAGAAGTTTTCTCTTTATGGCAATCTTTCCGTCCGTCAAAATCTTGAGTTTTTTTCGGGGATTTATAATTTAAAAGGGGAGAAGCGAAGAGAAAAAATTAAAGATATGATTGAAATTTTTTCTTTTGAGCCTTACTTACGCTTAAATGCTGATGAGCTTTCTTTAGGGTATAAACAAAGGCTTGCTCTTGCTTGCAGCTTGATGCATAACCCGGAAATTTTATTTTTAGATGAGCCAACCGCGGGAGTTGACGTCGAACTTCGACATGACATGTGGGAAATGGTTCGTGGCTTGCGATCTCGAGGAGTCACGATCATCTTAACGACTCACTATATTGAAGAAGCCGAAGGAATGGCCGATCGAATCGGGGTTATCAGCAAAGGTCAACTCATCTTGGTCGAAGAGAAATCCTTGTTAATGAAAAAACTTGGCAAGAAGCAGCTCATCTTGCAGCTCCAGTCGCCGTTGCACAACCTACCTGCAGAACTCAAAGAATTTCAACTTGAGCTTAGCTCCGACGGAGGCCAAATGATTTACACGTTTGATTCCCAGGCCGAACAAACAGGAATCTCCAAATTATTGAAGCGCCTTGATGATTTGAAAATAGATTTTAAAGATCTAAAAACCTCTGAAAGTTCTCTCGAAGATATTTTTGTCAAATTGGTAGGGGGTCACCGGTGAATTTTCATGCGATCAAAGCCATCTATTCTTTCGAGCTCGCTCGTTTTTTTAGGACACTCTTTCAAAGTATTGCATCGCCGGTGCTTTCAACGTCACTTTATTTCATTGTCTTTGGCAGTGCCATTGGTTCTCGCATGACCGAAATGAATGGAGTCAGTTATGGAGCCTTTATCGTTCCAGGATTGATTATGCTTTCTGTTTTGACCGAAAGCATTTCGAATGCCTCCTTTGGAATTTATTTTCCCAGATATTCAGGGACCATCTATGAAATTCTATCGGCGCCAGTTTCAGCTTTCGAGATAATTGCTGGCTATGTCGGAGCAGCTGCAACTAAATCGATCATTTTAGGAATTATTATTCTGGGAACATCTCGACTTTTTGTCGGCTATTCGATCGCTCATCCTTTTTGGATGATATCGTTTCTTGTGCTCACGGCTCTGGCATTTAGCATTTTTGGATTTATCATTGGCCTTTGGGCCGATGGGTTTGAAAAACTTCAGGTCATACCACTAATGATCGTAACACCTCTGACCTTTCTGGGTGGCAGTTTTTATTCGATCGAGATGTTGCCGCCCTTTTGGCAAAAAGTCTCTCTCTTCAATCCCATTGTCTATCTGATCAATGGTTTTCGTTGGAGTTTTTTTGATGTTGCCGATGTCAGCCTCGCCGCCAGCTTAACTCTGACGCTGGCCTTTCTAGCCGTGTGCCTTTTCGTAGTGTGGTTGATTTTTAGAACTGGTTACAAAATTAAAAATTAGTTGCAAATGACCATCGTCAGTTCTGCTTCATTTGTTCGCCGACATTGAAAATCAGTACTGATTTCTGTATCGGTTTCGTGAGGTGCAAGTTGCAGCCAGCCGCCAAGGACTTTGCAGCTTCAGAGGGCAGTGCGTGCGCAGTGAGAGCTATGATCGGTCCCAAGTATCCCTGACTCCGAATTCGGCGGGTCGCCTCAAGTCCATCCATCCCCGGCATTTGAACATCCATCAATATACAGTCATACGTCTTTTCGAGAGTTCGCTGAACAGCTTTGAGTCCATCAGTTGCGATTTCAATTTTGGCACCAAGGCCATTGAAATAATGAACTAGCAACTTTGCATTGTCGGGAGAATCTTCAACTATCAAAATAGAGCGTTGTTGGAATGGTTTTGACGAGTCCTCTCCTGCAACGATGGGCGCTGAGTTCGGATTTCTCATTTTGGCGACATCTTCTTCCGTCGCTCGCATGACAGCAATTTGAAATCGAAAGTGACTACCTTGCCCAGCCTGACTGCGCCTCAATTCAAGGTTTCCACCTAAGGCGCCGGCAATTCTTTTTGACAACGCCAAACCTAAACCGCTTCCACCATACTTTCGGGCAATCGACGGATCTCCCTGACTAAAGGGTTGAAATAGACTTTTTTGATTTTCATCTGAAATTCCAATTCCCGCGTCCTCAACATCCACCATCAAATTCATTTCGTTTGCGCTGGCACCCGCATGGCAACTGACCGTGAGCTGAATCGTTCCTTTTTCAGAGAATTTTATAGCGTTGCCCAGTAAATTGATTAGAACTTGATTCAGCCGCAGCCGATCCGTGACCAAATTTGCCGAAGTCTCTCCGCGATAGAACAGCTGAATGTCCAAACCTTTGGCCTTTAAGCTTGGCAAAAATGAATTCACGACTTCGTCAATCGCAGTTCGCAAAGAAAAAACCGACTGTTGAATCGGGATATTCCCAGCTTCAAATTTAGAAAGATCTAAAATGTCATCGATGAGATACAACAGCTGCGTTCCATTAGCCCGAATGCGTTCAAGATATTCTTGATTTTCAGAGGAGGCCTCCTTCAAACTCAGAAGCTCAGAGAAACCTAAAATCGAATTCATGGGCGTGCGAATTTCGTGACTCATATTCGCTAAAAATTGCATTTTGGCTTGATTTGCATTTTCGGCGAATTCTTTAGCTGACTTCTCACGCTCAAGACTCTGCTCAAGCTGTAGAGTGCGCTCTTCCACGCGCTGTTCAAGGTCACGTCTGGCATCGACCAACTCTGATTCTGTCAACTTGCGGTCAGTGATGTCTTGGGATGTTCCCCACATTTTTGTGGTACGGCCAGCATTTTTTACGACGCGCCCCCGACTCAGGATAAAACGATCTCCTTGGCGGGTGGTGATTCGATTTTCAAATGAAAAATCTTCGCCGGTTTCGAAGGAACTTTCAATGATTGCAGAAACTTTTTCGCGCAAATTTGGATTGAGTCTTTGCATGTAAGCTTTAAAAGAAGGATCAAATTGATCCTTCGAAACATCAAAAATTTTAAAAAGTTCGTCAGACCAGGTGATCAAATCGGCCTCAAGATCCCACTCCCAATTTCCCATCCGCGCAATCGACTGTGCTTCTCGGAGTTGAAATTCCCTCTTTTTGAGTTCCGCCTCGGTTTTTGACAGGTTCCGAAAATAACTCGTGAACTCGAGCGAAAGTTCTTTTTCTGTCCTCAACATCGCGTTCACACATACGACAATTGCCATCAATGTCACCGTACTGATGATTGAAGTCAGCATCAGTGGCGGCGGCACGTTGCCCGACAGAGGATACCAATGTTCAACAAAATAAAAAATGGGAACATGAAGAAAAGCAAATACAGCGTAGCCTAACGAATAGTTTTTTACGTCCATGACCGCGCCGACGACATAAAGGGCCGCCAAATCAATCGCGAAGAACGGGCTGTTCAAACCTCCGGTGAGCCAAAGACTCGGCAGAGTGCTAATCCAAAATGCGCCATACAATGGCCACCAATAATAAATTGGCCGAGATGGGGATCGCAACCATCTGAACGAAATTCCGCAACCCAAAAGTAAAATGAGATCTGTCGCGACAACCGCAGGAGCGCTCCAAAAAAAATCCGCGATGGTCGCGACCATCGAAAGAACAATTCCGGCCACACAAAAAGCGCGACCAATGCGAAGTGCGCGCTCTTCTCGCCAAACTATCTGTAACTGTTGCGGATTCTCTGCGACCGAAGGGGTCTGTAGCCGATTTCGGTAGGGCATAATACAAACTTAATGATCAATTCGCGAGGTGGCAAGCTGCCAACCGGCAATCAAGATCCAGACTTTTTCATTTTATTTTTTGAGCGAGACTGATTTGCGGCGTAGACCTTGGATGATTCGATCCATTTCTGACAGAAATCGAGATCGATCTTTTTTTTCCATGGCGGATGGTCCTCCGCGCTGTTCGCCCATGTGTCTGAGATTTGCGGTTAACTCCCGCATGGCCAAAGCGGAGCCAATGCTGTCTTCGGTGAATTCGTTTCCCTTAGGTCCCAAAACTCTCGCCAGTTTTTTTAGACAACGATCCGCCAGCAAAATGTCGGTTGTCACTACCAAGTCGCCTTGCTCCGTTTTTTCTGCGATCCAGTCGTCTGCGGCATCAAATCCCCCTGACACCACAATCATCTCTATATTTGGATCGAGAGGAATACCCATGGCCCTGTTAGCAACGACAAAAACTTTCATTTTGTAACGTTCAGCCACTTTAAAAATTTCGGATTTCACCGGACAACCGTCGGCATCGACGTATATGTTTAGCATACCTAGTTATAACTCCAAATTCCACTGTCCTTTGGAAATCACCCTGCCATTGATTTGAATTTCGAGGTGGTGCAAACCCGGATAATACTCGCGCGTCGTGATTCTCTTGAAGGGGTGGCTCTTTTGAATTAAAATTTTTCCCTGGGCGGGGAGCAGGAGGGTCTTCAGTTTAAAAACTTTGGGAGCCGTGCTTTTGTTAGCTTTGACAAAATGAACTCGATAATCGATCACCAATTTTTGAGATGTCTTTGCTAAAGATTTAATTTCGAATTGAAAATCAAGGCGTTCTCCCAGTTTGATCTTCTTCTGGCGAATTTTGAAGTCGTTCACGGTGATTGCGACTTTTGTCGAAACGCCAATGATGGCCAACGCCTTTGGATGACCGTCTTTAATCAAAGTTCGCAAAGAGCGTCGAACTATCCAATCCATTTTTGCCGAATCTTCTGCTTTCGCTTTCTTCAACCACTCTTTTAAAGTGGTGATCACAAAGTCGGGATGATCTTTGGCAATGTCATTCAAGTGATTCGCAACACTTTTTCTTACATATAGTTCGGGATCAAACTTCAAGACTTCCAAAATCTCCAAACTGGGCGTCGGATCCGCGATGAATTCCTGCAGACGCTCGCCCCAGGGCAAGCGTGGTCGCGTGCCCTCAGACGCCCATCGCCGCACGTGGGGATTTTGATCATGAGCGCACTTCAATAAAAATTTCATCGCTTTCCGAGGGTGCGACTTGATGAAAGGTCGAATGGCCCATTCAGAGGTAAAAAGAACGGTGATTTGCTTGAGAGCCTCTAATGAGAGGTCGGGCCGATCTATTCCAAAGACTTGAATGAATTCGGTGATTGGCCAAAGGTCAAAATCACGAATCACTTTTCCACCGGCCGCACGGAGCAAAATTTCCAAGGCCACCTCATAGTCTTTCGGAAGCAAGGTGCGAAGCTCATCTCGCAAAAATCGCACTCTCGGTTTCATTTCCAGCGGTGCAAGTTGGTTCATCAATCCGAGCCATCGTTTGCGATCAAATTCAGAATAATGTGCTGAAATCGCAGTAGCGGTTCGCTTCAAATATTCGCGACCATAGAGATGCTTGAACGCACTTTGGTTTTCTGAAGGTTCGATTTTTTTTGAACGACTCACTATAACCGTCCTTTGTAATTATCCTCTGTTGCCAGAAATCAATCGCTCCAAAGTTCTTGGTGGTTGAATTCCTTACCTGAGCTCCGAATGATTTTTGAAATCGTGGTCAGCAGTATTTCGCGATCAATGGGTTTAGTGAGATACGCTGCAAAACCAAGCGCCATTGCTTTATCTCGCTCTTCCTTCAACGCGTGCGCAGTCAGAGCAATAACGGGTTTGCGAAGTGTCGCCTCGCGCAGACGGCGAAACGCCATATTTCCGTCCATCACTGGCATTTGGATGTCCATTAAAATCAAATCAAAGTCGGCATTCAAAGCTTTACGAACACCATCCTCTCCGTTGCTCGCCACTTCAACGACCATTCCCGATCGCTGCAAAATCAAAGTGATCAAGACCTGATTATCCACTGAATCTTCCACCAGTAAGATTCTTTTTCCCTTTAGAAACGAAAAATCAAAGCTGAAACTTTTCCGATCAACCATTGTCGTGGACGGAACCGGAGTGGCCGGCAAGACAAAAGTGAATCGACTCCCGCGGCCCTCGACGCTCATGTCGAGCTTAAGATCTCCGCCCAGGGCCGTCGCAATTTCTCGCGACAGAGCCAAGCCCAAACCACTGCCACCAAATTTACGTGTGATTGACATATCTGCTTGTGAAAAGGGAATAAAAAGTTTCGATTTGTTATCATCATTAATTCCCAACCCTGAATCTTCGATCGTAAAAAGAATTTGGGTCAACGAGACCCCCTCGGGAAGATCCGTTCCTACAGAGATGTTAATAAAACCTGTTTGAGTGAACTTGACAGCATTTGAGAGCAAATTTGTAAGCACTTGTTTGACTCTGGTTTCGTCGGACTGAATAAATTTGGGCAGTCCATCTGAAAAGTCTGTTTGCAAATGCAGCCCTTTCGCCGAAATGGCGGGGCGCCAGGTGTCTACAATATCTTGCAACATCTGCTGCAATGACAAAGGGGCCATTTCAAGACTCAGTGTTTTTGCTTCGATCTTAGCGACGTCAAGAACATCGCCAATGATTCGATTGAGTTCTTTGCCGTTGCGAATAATTGTGGTGAGAGATTTCTTTATATCCGTTTGTCCTGGTTGAGTGAGAGCCATTTCGGCAAATCCCACCATGACTCCCAATGGAGTCCTAATTTCGTGGCTGATATTTGCCAAAAACATCGACTTCGCTTGGTTTGCGGCCTCTGCATCTTGCCGAGCTTGACTCAATTGCCGCTCAGTTTCTTGTCTAGCCAGCAGGTCCACCCGAAGTCGCTCAGAAAGCTTTTGGCTGCGTCGAAGCGCTAAGCCAACCAACGCACTTAGCAAGGTTCCCAACGCGAAAACGAAATAGGGCGACCATCGCAAATAGGCCAATGCAAAATTCTCGGGAGCTGAAATTCGAACTGACCAAATGTGGTTCGCAAACGCAAACTCGAACGATCGCAGCCACGTCAAATCGCCACTAAGAGGCCGGCCCTCTGAATACAACATTCGCTGCGCTTCAAAATCAGGTCCGTCATAAATTTCCATCGAAAAATTTGAATTTCTAAAACGCAAGTCGTCTGACATCTGACCAAAAAGACTGTGGGCGCGAAACCCACCAAAGATGAATCCAATCAGCGCGTTTCGCCGCTGCTGAACCGTTTCGAGGGGCAGTCCCGACCGATAGCGGGGTACGACGACCAAAAAAGCAAAGATATTTTGTGGGGAATCTGGAGTCATGGGCACGACTCGATCTGTCGCGGTCGGAAGTCCCGTGTCCCGAGCTTTGTCCATCGCCGCCTTGCGAGCGGGACTTTCACTTAAATCCATCGCCACAACCGTCGTGCTGGTTGGTTGAATGCGTTCGACATAGACGACCAAATCAAGTTCAGATTTTTTGAAGTTAATGACAGGGACGCCAGATGTAAGTTTTAATTTACTTATTATTTTTCGTGCCTGCTGGCCACTCACTCTCTCAACGTACCCAACCGATTGGATACCTGGAGCGCTTTCGCGAAGGCGCATTCCTGATACAAATCGACTGAATTCTTCTCTAGATAAGTTTGGCTTTAAATCAAAAATATTTCGCGTGGAGATGAGAGCATTGGTGTAAAGGGTCATCCGACTTTTTAGCGTATTTGAAAAACTGCCAACGGCTCTTTCAAATCGTCCCGTGTTTTCGGCCACCGAACTTCGATAAGCCCAAAATGCACTAGCCGAGGTTAAAATCAGACAAAGAAAAAAGGCCAAGGTCGGAGAGAGCAGTTTCGACGGCGATTTCGCTGACTCGTTTTTCAAAAGGTCCACAATGCCATACCGCTTTTTATGTCGAGTGAAATTCTCATTGAAAACAACATACCAATAATTGTGTGTGATCGAAATGATCAAATCTAGCCCAGCGCGGCTATTGCAGTCTTCTCGCGCCTCCCAATCCGACCAGACGTTGGTCAGGTTGTTTGGTCCATTTGAAGTGGGGGTGTCCAGGGCCTCTACACCTGTCTAGCCATTTTGAAATTTCCAGTTTGTTCCGCAGCTCTAAAAGCAACCTGAGTGCACCAAATTGGCGCACCCATTGCTCACCTGAATCACTGGAGGTCTCAATGTCTAAAAACACCCATTTGCCCATATTTGTGAGAGTCACAAACGCCGCCGCGATTTGTTTCGGACTCTTGTTAACCCAAGGTCACGCCAATGCCGACACCGTTACAAACGTGACGAAAGGCACTCCCTTTCAAGCGATTGAAGCGGATATCACGTTGCGCGCAAAAAACGGACTCACTTATACGGACCGCGACGGAACAGAAAATTTGAAAATCTCTAAGGGAGAGGTTCGCGAGTTTCAATGTCAAACCGTTAAAAACTACCTCATTAACGAGGGCATCACTGACGCCAATGTGGACCACCTGCCGCCAGAGGAGAAGCGACAAGCTTACGTTCGGGCTATGACTCTGAAAAAATCTTTATCGCCGTCCATGCTTGCCGTAATTGAGCAAAAAGATTCACAAAATGTTGCTAGCGAAAATGTCCAATTTTGTTTAGCCGAAGTGGTGACGGGCGACGATCTCACTTACACCTTCGCTATTCCACTTGAAAATGGCGCCGGCGGAGAACTGTCAGTTTCAACAAAAGCCGCAATTGTCAATATCAGTGGATTTTCGGCAACTTCCGATGCCAACCCCGCAAAGTTAGCCCTTCCTTCATTGGATAAAGATATCGAAGTCGTAACACCTAAAACTACCAACGGTCGATAACGAGGAATTTATGAAAAAGACAAAAAAAATTATATCTATTTTGATTTCTGCATCCACGTTTCCGGCCTTCGCTATACTGCCCAAAGTTGAAAGCTTGACCGGAGCACACGTCGCCAAATACCCAAGCAGTGGAGCCGTTTGTGTGATGCCTTTTCACAGCTCTTTGGCTCAGATGAAAAAAGATGATTTAAAAAATGAAGGCGAGCTTTGTGCTATGTCCTTTGCTGATGATGGAAAACTCTCTCCAGCATCGGCCGATGCTGCAAATCCATCTGTAATTAGCTTAAATACAGCCTTAGCCAAGCCCGATTTGAAATATCCCCTCGTTGCTAAGCCAAAATTAAATTCTACGAACCCAGGTGTTCTCGGCGCCTTTGGCGGAAAGACGGAAGCGAAGTTCAAGCAGAGCATCACTTGCTCGTATGCTCCGGCTGCGTTGGCCTCGTATCATGTTTCTCGCATCTTGGGCGGAGCCGGCCGAACTCCAGTTGCCGTGGCTCGTACGATGAAAAAAGAAACTCATCTGGGAATTGCGAAATCGGCGATTCAAAGCCTTGCTGGCGACCCCACTCAGGTGATTTATAAAACATGGACTCAATTTTTAAATAAACACGTGGCAGGTGGAGATCCCAAGATTTTTGCTGAAGATAACAACCACCAAAAATGGATTTATGGCGCTTGGTCTGACAACGTAAAAAAAGAATACAAGTACACGGTGGTCAGCGGCGTTGGCGCTTACGACACCCGTTATCAGCGCTTCATGCAACAGC
>CALCCV010000524.1 GCA_937900305.1 uncultured Pseudobdellovibrionaceae bacterium
CACCCAATTGGTGGCGTCACCGGTTGTGCAACTCCATGCCAATCGCAATAAAATTCAAATTCTTGAAATCCATTGGAATGGCACTGAAATTCCGTTTCACTTTGGCTCGTCAACCGTTCTCAATGTCGAATTGCCCCGCCCCCTCAGAGCCAACGAAATGGCGGCATTGAAAATAAAATATCTCTTGCGTCCCGGTTCGCTAACGGAGCATCAAGGTTTGTTGTTCGACCGACAGACGGAGATGCTGATGGTTGAAAATTGGCCCTACTACCTTCGCAACTGGATTCCCGGCAACGACCATCCATCTGATCCCGCGCGATTTCACCTGACGGTCACGGCCCCTTTCAAATACGAGGCCGTTGCCACCGGCGAAAAAATTCGCAATGAAACCACGACTCTGCTCACCACGCACGAGTGGTCGACAACTAAGAGCATTCCCACTTACACCTTCAATCTCGCCATTGGTCGTTTCGAAACTCAATTGCACATGCTGCCGCTGGCGCTTTGGCGCTCAATTCCAATCTACCTGCACTCTCAATTTTTGACGTCCCATACCTGGAGCCATGTCCTTTCTGACGCGAACGCCGTCACCTATTTCTTTAATCTACTTGGCGACTACCCGTTCTCGAAGCTGAGTTTTTTTGAAACGCGCCGGCTTTCTCCCCAAGGCTCGTCGTCACTCGTGATTGGCGTGAAGAATGTGGTGCACGACGCCGCTCACCAATGGTTTGGAAACACGGTGATGATCGCACATTGGGGCGACCTGTGGTTGAGCGAAGGTTTCGCTACTTATTTGACCAGCCTCTACCGCGAAGTGACCACTGGTCGGCTGGACGAATCTTGGGCCACTCGCCCCACTCGTCCCTTTCATTTCTCCTCACGCACAGATCCACGCAGCATTTCGATTGAAGATAGTGCTTATTTCGGAGCCTCCGCTTTGCACGATTTGCGAGTGAGAGTGGCCCAGATTTGCCAGCGTCCATTAGGAACAGATCCGGAGCGAGAATTGATTTCTGAAATCTTGCGGGACCTGGTCACCAATTTTGGCGGCCGAAACTGGAGCACACAAACTTTAGCCATTCATTTGAACACGCAGCTGCTCAGAGTTTTGCAACGCAAATCTTGCCAAACCGATACCCAATCCATCGGAGATCTCATCGAGGCGTGGAGGCGCCATTGGGAAATATAAGTAGATACAACCTTAATCCAACGCCAGATGAAACAATCCCTCTTGACAGAGGGCTTCCCAAGGCCAATTCAGCGGCGCAAGATGTTCGCCAAGATCCCGCAGGGATTTGGGCCGCAGAGCTAAGTTTTGCAACTCGTCTAGCCACTCGGACTCGGATTTTAGACACCTATGAAAGTGAAATTCACCCTTGGTGGGCTCGATCCAAACCACCATGGCCGCTTCCTCATCGAGGTTGTAGTTTTGCCAACTGGGATTGATCCACCAAGTTCGAAGCCGCTGTTCCGTGAAAACTTCTTCGCAGCTGAGAACCGCTCGCCACTGGGCCAGACTTTGCAACTCCGCACTCTCAACCACCTGTTTTCTTTCGCGGGCCAATACGAACGGCAAATACATCATCCAACTGATCAACGGAGGATGTTTCAACGGCAAGCCTTCGCAGAACTGACGGAGGCTTGCTAACGAGCTCCGTTCGATGGACGGCAAATTGTAAAACACCGCTCGACTTTGCAGCCATTTTAAAAATTCCATCTCGGTCCAGATCTTGTCGAGAGAGCGGGGAAAGGCGCGGGGCCAGTGGCGAGAGAAGGCCTGCCGCTCAGTTCGAAATGCATCGAGGAAAGAATTTTTAAAAAAAAATTCTGGAAATTCGCTGCGTATCCAAAGGGTTTCCCCATCCGGTTTCGCTAACCAGTGCCGCCATGGCGAAGCCCGTGCCAACCACTCCATTGGCAAACCCACGAGCTCAAGGTCCACAACGCTCGCCACACCATTGATTAAATCGTCACCAACATGCTTAATCACTCATCAAACTCTAGGGGTCCTTCCCGAGAGCCGTCAAGAACGCAGTGAATCCACAACTCAGTGTCCATTGACCCCATCTCTTCGCTAAGTGACAAATTCTTATGGTGAAAGTCTTAGCTCTAATCCTTGTTGCAATTTCTCTCGTCCCGACCAACGCAAGGGCCGGATCTCCATCGATGCTGCTCTCTCAACCTCCATCGAGTTCGGTTGCCTCCGGTCCCACCACAAAGGCGCGCGACTTTCGACAACAGCAGATCTCAGGATTTATCATTCGCAAAAGTGGTTCGAATCGCTATTTTTTGAAAGCTTTGGGCCAAGAGTGGATCATTGACACAAATAGCACAGAAACGGCGGCTCATCTTCAACGCATGGGCGATGGCGACCTATTGATTGGCATCGGCAGTTTTCAAGAAGCGCAAAAAGTGATTTCGCTGTCGGCAGTTGATTTTGTTGGTCTACGTCGAATTCTTGGAGTTTGGGCCTCGAGCACCGATCTGGTTAATTTTTTAGACTTTCAATCCATGAGCTTGATCCGACGCAATCTTCCGGCCTTAAGAGATGAAAGCCCTGAGCGCACTGAAAACTACATTTACACGATGTCTCCGGCCTCGACCATCAACGACCATTGGATATTGATTCTTTCCGATGATCGCAGCGAACGGTTGGCCACCATGAGTATTTACAGTGATCGATCGATCTTGCGACTCTTTGATCCCGTGTCGGGAGAGCTTGTGCGTGAGCTTGAGCTTTATAAGCTGTGAACTCCATCAGCCGATCTGATCTCCACAAGCACTTCTCCCCTTGTTCCAACGAACTTTTTTTTACGCGCAATGATGTCACGGATCCGCGCTCAGGAGACCTCGTTCACCGAGCCGGTGAAGCCATCGATCCGAATATTCGAAATGTCAGTATTTGGGGTTATCCCGACGATGAGGGCATTGCGAACAACAGAGGTCGCGGGGGCGCGCGCTTTGCACCTGATGTGATCCGTAAAGCCTTTTATAAATTCACACCACCACGAGAATGGCTGAAGAGCTTGCGATTTTTCGATCATGGAAATTTAAATATCGAAAATCACGGGCTCGACGAAAGACATCGGTTGGCTCTAAGCATGGCCGAAAGCGAAGCCAAAAGCTCGCCCATTTCCATTTCTCTGGGAGGCGGTCACGACTACGGCTATCCCGACGTTCGCGGCTGGCTAAATGCGCAAAGCACGCGGTCATCTGCCAAACCCATCGTCGTCAATTTTGACGCCCATCTGGATGTCCGCCCACTCGGTCCTGGCGGTCTCATTCACAGTGGGACACCTTTTTATCGGCTGCTGGAATCTCAAGGCGCACCTTTTGATTTTTTTGAAATTGGAATTCAACCTCACTGTCACAGTTTTCACCATCTAGATTTTGTCAGCAATAAGGGTGGCATCGTGATCAGCGTCGACGACTTCCTAACTCCCGATGCCGTTGATCAAAAACTCTCTTTAGCGCAATGGCGGGACCGCCCCGTCTTCATCAGTTTCGACATGGATGTTTTCTCTTCAGCCGTCGCGCCGGGATGTTCGCAAAGTTTCGCGTCGGGTCTTATGCCCGCCGACATCTGGCGCCTTTTTCAAAAAATATTTGCGATCTCCATTCCGTCGGCACTAGGTATTTACGAAGCTTCACCGACACTCGACTTCGACGACCAAACTTCAAAACTAGCGGCCATCGTTGCTTTCAACTTTCTGCGCTTGGCAGCTCGCCACCCTCTCCACTCACAGACTCAAGCTTCGTTGGGTTCGCCACAGGCTGGAGTGCCATCGTGAAGACGAACCAAAGCTCGCGCAGTTTTGGCAGCGACAATCATGCCAGCATTCATCCTCAAATTTTGCAAGCCATAGTGGACGCCAATCACGATCACGCGCCTTCTTATGGGACCGATCCGCTGTCGCAAGACCTGCAAACTGAAATCGTCAAAATCTTTGGCCCACGGGCCGAGGGCTTTTTAGTTTTCAATGGAACTGGAGCAAACGTAACGGCCCTTAAGTGCCTCGTAAAATCTTATCACAGTGTCATCGCAACGGAAATTTCCCACCTGCAAATGGACGAATGCGGAGCACCCGAGGCGATCATCGGATGCAAAATTTTGACCGTTCCGCACGTCAACGGAAAACTAAATATCAGTGATCTCGAACGACTCGTTGTTCGACGAGGAGATCAACACTCAAGTCAGATTGGCGCCCTGTCACTCACCCAACCAACTGAGTTAGGGACCTGCTATGAAATCTCCGAACTAAAAAACATCATTGCCTGGGCTCGGGCGCAGGGACTCAAAATTCACATCGATGGAGCTCGCTTCACCGGCGCTGCCCATTTTCTTAAAACATCATTGGCAGATCTCAGTGACGATTTGGGAATCGATATTCTTTCCTTCGGCGGCACAAAAAATGGCCTCCTGTTCGGCGAGCTAGTTATTATTTTTAACGAGCAACTCGCCCGTGACTTTCGTTACATTCGCAAACAGTGCTTGCAGCTTCCATCAAAAACTCGTTTTATGGCCGCTCAATTTCTAACCTACTTCAAAAATGATCTGTGGCGCGAAATCGCCGCCCACTCCCACGAGATGGCCCAACTCTTAGCGCAAGAACTGAAAAGTCAAGCTGGAGTGGAAGCTGATTTTCCAGTCCAAAGCAACGCGGTTTTTGTGACACTTCCACGGACTTGGATCAAAACTTTGAAAACCCAAAATTTTTTTTACGTCTGGGACGAACACACATTTCAGTGTCGACTCATGACCAGCTGGGACACTCGCACAGATGACGTTCACGGATTCGTCGCTAAAGTTGTCGAACTACAGCAGCAGAACACCAATGGAGACGGACAATGAAATATCCACCAATTCACTATCATGACTATCTCAAACTCGACCAACTCTTAACCGCCAATCATCCCAAAAGCACGGAGCACGGCTCACCCGCGCACGATGAAAAGCTGTTCATCACGATTCACCAGATCTATGAACTTTGGTTTCAACAATCCCTCTTTGAGCTCGAAAAAGTACAAACCCTTTTCAGATCGGAAGAGCACA
>CALCCV010000525.1 GCA_937900305.1 uncultured Pseudobdellovibrionaceae bacterium
ATTTTTAAATAGTGACAGGGAGCTGGCTGAAATGGTGATGAGTTTAACGGGAACACTGATTATTGACAAAGAGGGTAAAGTGACCAACGTACCCTCGCTTGCGGGAAATGCTGATTTAGTGAATGCGCTGATTGGCACCGGAGTTGGTGCTAAAACTGCAAAAATATGGCGTTGTAAGGATGCGGGCAGCAATAGCCAATGCATGCAGGTTAGTTTGCAGGATATTACCATCCCAGAAGCGTCTACGCTGACCTACAAAGTACGGGAGATCATTCGCACCATTAATACCAAATTAATTAATGATGAAAAGCCAGGCAATCGTGAGCTTAATTTTTTAAGCATGACGTCTTTGCCTGTGCTTGGCGTGCCGGCGCAATCGGCCGCCCTCTCGGGTGTGGATAGTCTGTTGTCGATCGTCCAAATGCCCCGAGGAGTTCCCGTCGCAACCGTGGCCATCGACAACGCTTTCAACGCCGGCCTTCTCGCCGCCCGCATCTTAAGCGCAAGCGATGATAAAATCGCAAAGAGTTTGGCGACCTACCAGAAAAATCTCAAAACAAAAGTGAAAGTGATGAATAAGGATCTTCGCAAGCTGCTGAAGCCTGAGCGGAACTAATCACTAATGTCTAAGATCCTTAGACTGTCCAGTGAAGTCCAGAAAATCATGAGCGGCGCTTAACCAATCGTCGTGCGAAATGGGTTCTCGATGACGTTGCTTCAGCCACCCAAAGAGCGCCGAAACTGTTCGCCGAGCTGTCAAAACTTCAAGCCACAGCATTTGACCAAAAGGTCCACCACGTTTAACCTCATTGCCGTGAATATCGGAGATCACCGCGAGCTGCATGGGACCTTAGTTCGTCGAAGGTGCGGACGCCGCAGCACCGACTGTGCTGAACCGCTGCGCTGCTTGGTGAACCGCATACAAACCCGCTGTCCACACAACATCTCCAGCCAACTGATTTTTGAAGAAAGGGATCGCCATCGCAAAACACTGAACCAAGCCGGCCCACGTTTGTTCATAGTACCCCGCAACCAACCACACTCCCAAATTTGAAAGTGCAAAGAAAATCACGCTAGAACTCAGTGCACCCAATATCAACCAAAGTGCCTTTTGTTTGCGAAGTGCAAAACCAACCACAGTTGCCAACATCATTCCGATATAGACAAACAGCATCACCGGATGAAATCCCAGAAACAAATCCGAAATGAACATGGCCACCATCGGAATCACCATCGCCAACCGCAAATCCAATCGCCGAAAGAGATATCCACCCAAAAGTGCCACCGCCCCAACCGCCGTAAAATTTGGCGGATGCGGAATAAATCGGGAAGCCACCGCCACCAGAATCAAAAGCGCCAACGAAATCCAATCCATCTTTGCTGTCGATGCATCACTGGCCTCAGAGCTATTCTGCAAATTCGTTACACTCCCAGAAACTTGGCTCATCTTTCACTCCTCTTTCGAATGGTCTTCAATGGGAACACCCTAGCGCAAAAACCCATATCTGGCTAGCTCCATTCTATTGGGCGAGAGCCGACTCATCAGACTTGCGGCTTAAAAACTCATCCATCTTCTCCACCCCAAAAAACTCAATCGCCGCCCTCTGATTGCAAGCCCGACACAAAAGCCTCAGATTTTCCAAATCATTCGATCCCCCACAAGATCTCAAAACCCGATGATCTATCTGCGCCAACTCCTCCGTCCCACAGTTGCAACACCTCTCCTGATCTCGAGCGAACACCGCCTGCTCCGTCGCCTTCGATACTCCCTTTGTGCCCCGTTTTTGCGTTGACGCGGCTTTCGGCTCACTGGCTTTCAGAGCCAACTCACAAATTTGATGAAATAGCTCATTCATCGACACCTGAGGCTTTCCTCGAAAGAGTCGATTCTTCAATTTCGTCACCTTCACAAGCAACTCCTCATCCGAAGCAAATCGCATCTCCAGATTTTCCTCAGAAACTCGCTTGATCGAATCCGGCCGCAGCTCTGGTTTGTAAGTGGCTTTTGCAAAAATGATCTTTTGCGCTTCACTGACCGTGGCCTCACTGAGTTCCTTCAACACCGAAAGCTTCTCTGACGGTGACATCTCACACTTGCGCACTTTGCGCTCTTGATTGAAGTGCGTTTTCGCCATGCCAAGCACAGTGAGATCCAGTGAGCCTGACT
>CALCCV010000526.1 GCA_937900305.1 uncultured Pseudobdellovibrionaceae bacterium
CACTCTTTCCCTACACGACGCTCTTCCGATCTCTCTTGTGATAGGCGGACATCATATTGGGAAGATTGACATTGACCAACGCATTGGCAATTGGTCCCGGCACAAACAGACTAAAGCTGGCATCGATGACATAAGTCGCTCGACACTTACCTGCTTCAGTCTGCAGTTTCCAAGAGCCACTGGAAGTTTTGAAAATATCTCCAGATGCAAACTCCCAAGAGACCTGTTCTTGCGGTTTTTCACTCATCCACAAATTGTATTTAAAGCTCTTGATGAGCGAAACTGAGTACTCAACGAGCTTGCGATGATCTTCGGTCTTCAAAACTTTGCAGTTTTTAACCTCTTGCAAAAACTCAGGATACTTTTCATAATCAACAATGATCTTGTAGAGCTGCTCTTGAGTGCATTTAAACAATTCGGTGGCTTCTGCCTTTGCCATATGACTTGAGTATGGGAGTTGAAAATTCTCGAGTCAATCTCTCCAGTTAAATCACACAGACTTTTGACTAGCCGACTGCCCAAGCCATTCCATGCCCTTTCCAGATGCGAGGTGGACGAACTCAATCAGATTTTTTCTTAAAAAGCGCCTCTGCCTGCCTTAGCAGATCCTCTTTCGAAGGCCCCGTGGAACCAAGCACTCCACCAATTGCGTAGTGCTCGCAGTGATTCGCACGATCTTTTTCTCGAACGCGTTCCGCCACAGGCTCCCGGCACTCATTGTATTTGCTGACGTCAAAATGCTGGCAACCCTTGCAGACGTGAAGGTCCGAGTGGCAGTGGGGACACTCCTCTCGAAACCCCACTTGGGTCAACGACAGAGTTTTCTGACACTGCCAACACTTCATGTCGCCGGCTTTCGATTGAGATCATGGTGCGCTTCGATAGTTCGAACAGTCCCCGACTTCGACCGCATCACAATCGAATGAGTGAGGGCCTTGCCTTCCGAAAGTGTTTTTACACCTTTCAACAAAGGCCCGTCAGTCACACCCGTGGCACAAAATAAAACGGATCCGCTGGCCAGCTCTGAGATGGCATAACGTCGACCAAAATCTTTAATTCCCATCTTCGTCGCTCGCGATTTTTCATCTTCATTGCGGAAAATGAGGCGACCTTGAAAATCTCCACCCAAGCATTGCAACGCCGCCGCCGAAATGACCCCTTCCGGAGCCCCGCCAATGCCTATCAAAAGGTCAATTCCTGACTCCGGCCAGCCCGTCGCAAGCGCTGCCGACACATCCCCATCACCAATGAGCTGAATGCGAGCCCCCGCTCGCCGAACCTCGCTGATCAAGTCCGTATGACGAGGACGGTCCAAAATCACAACGGTCAAATCATTGACCTTTTTCTTCAGAGCCGCAGCGACACGCTGAATATTTTCAGTTGCAGATTTATCGATGTCGATCACCCCTTTGGCCTGGGGACCGCAGGCGATCTTGTCCATATAAACATCGGGTGCAAAAAGCAAACAGCCCTTCTCGGCGGCAGCGATCACAGAGATCGCGCCCACTCCGCCGCGCGCGCAAATCGTTGTGCCTTCCAACGGATCCAGCGCAATGTCGATTCCGGGCGCATCGGGTCCACCGCGACCGACTTTTTCACCAATGTACAACATCGGCGCTTCATCTCGCTCACCTTCGCCGATGACGACGGTGCCATCCATCGACAAGCCATCAAACGCACGCCTCATGGCATCGACGGCCGCCTTGTCTGCCGACTTTTCGTCTCCCCGTCCCAACCAAACGGCGGAAGCAATCGCCGCGGCTTCAGTCACTCGCACAAATTCAAGAGCTAAGTTTCGATCCATGGTTCTTTCTCCAAAACTTTTTTCATATAAACCAGAACTTCCTGTTAAAACTAAAGAATGGACTAACTCTGGATTAGCTAATGTTAGAATAAGGCCAATATGACCACCCATAGAATTCCCCACTA
>CALCCV010000527.1 GCA_937900305.1 uncultured Pseudobdellovibrionaceae bacterium
AGTAAGTTAAATCCAGTTATTCAATGAATTCCGAAAAAATTCATGGTCACTTCTCAAGTGGTTTTTGCGCGTTTCGGTTGATTCCGCCCAGTCAATTCGGTTCGATTCCGCCCGGGCGTTTCGGCTTCATTCCGCCCACCCGTTTCGGTTTGATTGCGCCCGACCTTTGCTAGTTGGTTAAGCATGTGGGCGCCGGTTTTAAGCAGTCTGATAATCTCTGGTTTTTAACCTGAGGAGATTATTTAAATGGCTGCAGAAAGACTGAGCATGCAACATATTCGAGAAGTATTTCGGTTACATTTTAATGAGCAAAAGAGTCAGTCGGAAATCGCAAGATCTGTTGGTTGCGGGAAGACGACGGTGCGAGACTATCTTCATCGAGGTCGTGCTGCGGGCTTAACGGAATTGCATTTGATCAGCGCCTTGGACGACGAAGAATTAAAGGTGAAGCTCGGTTTTGCTCGCCCGCCTCCTCACATTCTAAGTTCATCTGTACTTACCAAAAAAGATAAAGAAGCTATGCCGCATTGGCCGCTCGTGCATCAAGAGATGAGCCGACCAAGCGTGACGCTAGCTCTGTTGTGGAGTGAATATAGAGAATCACAAGGCGACAAGGCTTGCTACGGTTACACCCAGTTCTGCGAGCATTATCGCCGCTTCACCAAAAAACTTTCAGTTGTGATGCGCCAGACTCACAAGGGCGGTGAAAAGGTTTTTGTGGATTACAGCGACGGGCTTTGGCTTGAAGATTCTCTAACAGGTGAGCGCCGTCGCACGCAACTGTTCGTGGGGACGCTCGGCGCTAGCTCCTACACCTTTGCCGAGGCCAGCCTCGGTCAGACGGTCGCGGAGTGGGTGAGATCGCATGTTCACATGTATGAGTTTTTTGAGGGCGTGGCGCAAGTGACCGTGCCTGACAACCTAAGATCCGGTGTCAACTGCGCGTCGTTTTACGAACCTAAGTTAAATGCATCTTATCAGGAGATGGCTTCGCATTACGGCACTTGCATCTTGCCGGCTCGGGTGCGCAAGCCTCGCGACAAGGCCAAGGTGGAGGCAGCCGTATTAGTTGCCCAGCGCTGGATCCTAGCGCGTTTGCGGGATCGACTATTCACAAGCTTAGCTGATATGAACGAAGCCATTGGGGCGTGCCTGGAGCTATTAAATCAGCGAAAGATGCGACATGTGAATAAATCTCGTTGGGACCTGTTTCAAGAGATCGACCAACCGTCGCTAAGAGCCCTACCCTTGACCCGCTACGAGTATGCCGAATGGAAGCAAGCGCGAGTCAATATCGACTATCACATTACCTTTGGACACCATCACTACAGCGTTCCCTACAATCATGTTCAAGAACTCGTCGAAGTTCGCGCCACTTTGGTCACAATTGAAGTTTTTTTGAAGGGGAAACGCATTGCCTCTCATCGGCGTTCTCAAAAGCTCAATGGCTACACCACTAGTAACGAGCACATGCCGGCTCATCATCGTAAACACGCGGAGTGGTCACCGTCGCGGGTGATCAGTTGGGCAAGCCAAATTGGCGCTCACACCAAACAGCTAGTGGAGAAGATTTTAGAAAGTAAAAAGCATCCGGAGCAAGGCTATCGAGCGGGACTGGGGATCATCCGTTTGGAGAAAAAATACGGCAAAGATCGTCTGGAGAAAGCTTCGGCCAGGGCGTTGGAGGTTAGTGCCTACTCGTATCGGTTCGTGGCGGAATTTTTAAAAAACAAAATGGATGCTCCTCACTTGTTACACGCTCCGACTCCCCCACCAGAGGTTGTAGATCCCGTGACCGGCGAAGTTCAACTCTCGCTTCTGGGTCTAGAGAACATCCGCGGCGGTGAATACTATCATTAAAAATGAAAGCCAAAAAGCAATTGAGCTTATTTGGAATAACCACGAAGGAGAACGAAAATGTTATTGCCAGAAACACTGGAGAAGATGCGAAAACTCAGACTCTTTGAAATGGCGCGCTCGCTGGAAACAAGGCTCGCAAGGCAGGACCATACCGATTTAACTTTGGCCGAGGTCCTTGGACTCATTGTTGATGATGAGTGGCTAGCTCGTGAGAATGCGGGTTTTGCCGCTCGTCTGCGATCAGCTAAGTTTAAAGATCGCGCCACGATTGAAGATGTGGATTACAAAACGAGCCGCGGGTTAAAGAAAGCAGATATCCTGGAGCTCTCGCAAATGAAGTGGATCGAGAAGAAACAAAACATTGCGTTCACGGGACCGGCCGGCGCTGGCAAGAGTTATCTTGCGCAAGCTTTGGGAAATAAAGCTTGTCGCGATGGATATAGGGTTATTTACCTTAGAATGCCAAAGCTCCTGACAAGCCTTGTTCAAGCCAGGGCCGACGGCAGCTATGCAAATCTTCTAAAAAGGCTTGAGAAAGCACAAGTGTTTATACTTGATGACCTTGGCGTCTGCGACTTGAAAGAATCTGAACGTCGCGATCTTCTCGAGATTATCGAAGACCGTTACGGCATCGGTTCCACTGTGATTACTTCGCAGCTGCCGATTAAGGACTGGCACACTTACTTCGGCAGTGGCCGAGCCGCCGACTCGCTCTGCGATCGTCTGACTCACAACTGTCACCGAATCGAGTTATTACCTCAGGCTGAATCGCAGCGAAAGCTCCGCGCAACGCTTTGACTGTAAGAATCTGTTATGAGATCCATTGATCTCCGGCGTCGCTACGCTCCGACAGATCGGGCGCAATGAACCGAATCAGGCGGGCGGACTAACCGAAATACGCAGTCAGATCCATTGATAACATCCTTCCTGGTGGACTCTATCTCGCTTGAGAGCGAATTTATTTTTTCTAATGTTCCAAGAGAACAGGTATGATTTCTTAGTTTTTTGTCAAAAAGTCTTACATCGCGTCTATAGTTTATAAGCACATCGCTGACTTTATCCGCCTCCTGAGTTTTAAAACCTAGTTTAATATCGCCTGCACCCTTGAGTATCGAATCATTCGTTTGCGACAGTACAGATTGAAACTGTGAAATGTCCTCATTACATCTTGAAGCCCTATCCTTAGAGAGGTCGCGATGCTGTATAAAGATCCCTACTCCGGAAACTGCTCCAGAAATGAGTATACTGAGAAACGCCACCCAGAGGGTGAGTTTCTGATTTTGAGAGAGGGCCATTAGTTACTCCTCTTCTTCTTGTTGCTTGATTCTTTCTTGCTTGGGAATGCCTCTGAGCAACAAGCAACACACTCATCCCACGCCATTTGAATACCTGGTGTTAATTCAGGCTGATTTTGTAATTTTGGCCAATTGTCATCGCTTCCATGGTTTGTGAAACGGTGTTTTTCATAACAGCATTTACCGCAGGATTGTTTGTCTGGCTTTTTGTTACATTCTTCTTGGCCACAGCCATTCATAGTAGGCGGCACTTCTTGAAGTCTAATTTGATTTCTTTCGGTGGCAAAGGAGATCTGAAAAATAAAAATTGAAATTAAAACCATGGCAGAGTGTATCTGTTAAACAGGATTAGTGCAAAATAAAGAGGATCTAAGGTTTCGTATAAGGTAAATCGGCATGAATCTAAACTAGTGGTGTGCTATTACAAAACTAAAGTTCTACAATAAACCCTTAGCGCAATAAGCATGGTCTTGTTTCCTTATTTTCTTTCCTTTCGTTTTACCTTCCGTATGCTTTGAATTTCATGTAAGTGACGTTCGAGGCCTTTTATCGCCTTCAAATAAAGGTGGCTCCTTTTCACAACACCCTTTATTAAGTCACTTCGAGTTTGACCCTCAAAGAATGTTAGATCAGGGACCGATGCGGGAGGTTGTGTAAAATAAATGCCCATTTCAAGATAGGCTAAGATTTTTGTATCCAAATTCTCTAGGTCTTTTTTAGCGTTTTTATTACCTTTAACTTCAATGGGGCGGTTACCAATCTTCAACAGAGAAAATATAGATTCATATTTTTTCAAAAAATATATTGCTGAAGCTATTTCCTTTTCTCTCCGACTTGAATATTCTCCTACTTCACAAAGATAAAAATGCTCCTTTTCCATAAAATTGATAATCTTGTGGCATCTCTCATGGACTTCTTTGTAGAGTCGCTCTGGACATATATAGGTATGTTTTTCGTAAAGTGGCTGTTTTCGGTTTTTTTTATCTCTTGTAAATCGAGTGCTTTCAGACGTGATGCCTACCTGATACAATTTTTTGAATATATCAAGCGTATTTTCTATTTCATGGAACCGATGTGACTCATCCGCATTCTGCATGATGGTTTCAACTATCGAAGCTAATTTCTCAATGTCATGACTACCAATGGCTTGCCTTGCCTCTTTAGGGAGGATCTGAAATCCAATGCAATGTCCTTTTGCAGTGATTCTGTGTTTTTCAGTAAACTCGATGAGGGCCTTTAAACTAATTTCTATCGGATTTATCAATAAATTCAGAAATGGGTAAAATAGTGCGTCTTCAGTGGCAGATGGCTTGCTTGGAATTTGACTTACTATTAGTTGGGCTGCACTTAGGTATCCGTCGATGACATAGATTTTTGATTCTCTCGATGGCATATAACATAAAAAGTTTGGCCCAATGTCCGTAGACTTTGTGCTAATTAGAGACCTCAAATCCAGTTCTTTCTTCATGTTTTCTCTACCCGGGTAACTTAGCTTTCATATTATCTCTTGTTGAGACTTCTACCAATTCCTCATATTTTACAGGTATTTGAATACACTCAGCGTTGCTCGTCAAGTATACATTGTAACACTCTGACCTTACCCGGGTAAGGTCAGAGTTTACAATGTATACTTTCCCAGATATGCTTATTTTAATGAGAAAGAAACAAAACTCTGAAAAACAACTGAGAGAAAGGTTAAAAAGGTTGAGAGAAAACCTAAGGATGACACAAAAGGAGCTCGCAAAGGAGTTTTATGTCACGACTGGCGCAATTAACCACTGGGAAAGCGGGAAGAGGACTATCCCGGGGCCAGCTAAAAAATTAATAGAAGTGTATGAAAAAATCCTAGTATCTCGAAGGGAACGCGATGGCGACATCTAGAAAAAAGACCCGCAAGCCTATAAAGAGATCAGCACCGCACAGACCTCCGACTTCAACGAAAGAGGTTGAGAGTAAAAATCTGCTTGAGCTGCCGAAAAACTTGCAAGTTTTTGATCAAACTTTCGATTCTATTTTTAAAAAAATTGATGTTCAAAGCGGATTGGAACCAGAGGAAACTAGCGAGGAACTCGAGGAAGAAGAAGAGCTGGAGTTTCATCGCTTAAAATATGATCCTTCCACGATTCGAGTGGCATTTAGGCAGTTTCCTCTTGACCTCCTAGTGAAGCGCATTGCTGAAGGTGCTATAAATTTTAACCCTGGTTTTCAAAGAGCATCAGATCTATGGAGCGCAAATGCGAAAGGACGACTGATTGAATCCGTATTGATTCAAATTCCGCTACCTGTATTTTACCTAGACAGTTCGAATGAAGATCGATGGGACGTAATAGATGGAGTCCAACGATTAAGCACTTTTAAAGCTTTTGCTGTAGACAAATCCTTAAAACTTAAGGGACTTGAATTTATGCCTGAACTCAATGGCAAAGGATTTGATGACTTACCAAGAAGTCTGGCAAGGCGGTTCTTAGAATCAAATGTAACTCTTTATTTGATAGAGAAAGGAACTCCCAGCCGAGTAAAACAAAGCATATATGAAAGAATCAATACAGGTGGAACAACTTTAGTGCCTCAAGAGATCCGACATGCGATTTTCCAAGGGCCTGCAACTAAGTTGTTAGAAGAGATGGTACTGTTAGAAAGTTTTAGAAAGGCGACAAACGATGGCATAAATAGTCTTCGAATGGCCGATAAGGAATGTGCTCTTCGGTTTGCTGCCTTTTTTCTTAATGACTACAGGAATTACCAGACAAGAGACATGGACAAATTCCTTAGCGACACAATGGAAGCACTTTCCAAGGGTTCAAATGAGGATCTTAACAATATTAAGAGTAAGTTTGATTCATCAATGAAGTTTTGTTTTTCCATTTTCGGATCACAGTCATTTAGAAAGCCGGTACCAAAATCTCAGATTAACAAGGCTGTTTTTGAAACGCTTTCCTCGCTTTTGGCAAAATTATCCGAGAAGGAGGTCGCTACTCTGCTTCTAAAGAAAAAGACGTTCAAGAGTAAGACTCTTAAGCTTCTCCGAGATCCTGATTTTATCCCATCTGTAAGTACCGGCACGGGAGACGTCAGAAAAGTCCATAAAAGGTTTTCAGAATTCGAATCGCTAATCAAAGGATTGGTAAATGATAATTAGCATCAAGTTGGATAACTTCAAGTGTTTCAAGCATCAGACTATCGACGTAAAGCCAATGACTTGCTCACCGGTGTCAATGGAATGGGTAAGTCGACTGCAATTCAATCGCTGTTGTCAATACGACAATCATATATGCAAAATCTCCTTCCAAAAACTGGGCTCTCTTTAAACGGAGAATTAATTAAGCTCGGAACAGCGCGAGATGTTTTATTTGAACTCGCAAATGAAGAAGAGATCAGTATAGAGGTGGCATTTCAAAGCGGAAATGTTGGGAATTTCACTTTCGGATATAGTCAGTCCACGGATGTGCTGCCAGTAAAAGAAAACTCTTCCGTTGGAGATTTCTTTTCGGAAAACTTATTTTCAGATAATTTTCACTACCTTGCTGCAGAAAGAATTGGTCCAAGGCTAGCATTTGATATGTCCGATTTTCATGTGGTTCAGCACAAGCAAATAGGAATTTCTGGCCAGTATGCTGTGCACTTTTTGGCAATGTATGGTGCAAGCGCATTAAAAATTCCAGCAATTCGATGGTCTTCAGAGACTAGCGACACGCTAAGTGCAAATGTCGAAGCATGGTTAGGTGCAATTAGTCCTGGTACGCGTCTAATCCTAACCCCCCACTCCGGCATGGGCCTTGTAAATTTAGAGTATTCTTTTTCTAGGGAAGGCTCCGCTCCAACAAGAAACTATCGACCAACAAATGTTGGGTTTGGCATTACGTTTATTTTGCCGGTATTGGTAGGACTCTTATCAGCGGAACCTGGCTCCATTCTCCTCATTGAAAATCCTGAAGCGCATTTACATCCCAGAGGGCAGTTTATGCTGGGCCG
>CALCCV010000528.1 GCA_937900305.1 uncultured Pseudobdellovibrionaceae bacterium
AGTTCAGACGTGTGCTCTTCCGATCTGGCTTTGGCAGCGTCAGTTTTTCTGCATTCTTTTGGATGTACTCTTCATCTGTCACAGTGAAACGGTAATTTCTGTGACTTTCTTCAGTGCCTTTAGCATACAAACGTTCTGAGGCTTCCCTTGTTTTTCTCAGAATGTCGAAACAAGATGAAATGCCAAGTTTTTCCATTTTTGGTTGGCAGGATCGAAGCAGGGGCATAAGGCCAGGAGGATTGTCGCTGAATCTTTCTAAAACTCGCTGGTAGTCCTCCCGGGTATTTAGCTGGCAGTTGAGTGCATGGAATTTTAAAAATTCCTGTCTCCCATTTTCGATGATATCCCGAACTCTGCCATTGTGTTCCTTGAGTTCGTCTTCTTCGTCCATTTCGCCATTGTAATACCTTCTATCGCGACTTTCTTCGCTATCGTCGTCTCCGTCCTCACTTTCCTCACCTGATGAGGCGTAACTTCGCTTTTCAGTCTGTTGAAGCAATGGCCCGGAGCTCGAGGTCAGATGCCGATCTGAGTCCACTGCTTTTGAGAAAAGGAATGTTAAAAAAATGAGGACGAAATTTTTCATTTCCACATCAGCTTGTACTGCGCACCGGCTTTGGGACTGTTGGTTTTAGGGCCGATGAGGTGATAAGAGAGTTGATTGAAATAAATTTCATAGGCCAGATCATTTTTGCGTGTATTGAAAAACCAGTTCATTCCTTTGATGTACTCTGGATTGTCTCCGCCGCTGCCTTTGAATTTAGGTTGATTGCGAACTCCCCATTCGTCGATGGCGAGTTGTCGACCGTTGTTTCGAGCAAAGTCTGCCCATTTTGAAATTCCGAAGGGAGTGTTAGCGGTGCCGAGCTGAGATGAAGCTTGAAATTTCGCCAAAGTGTCTGCATCTAAGTAGTTGTCGTAATAGTCCAAACCGATCACGTCGATCACGCTATTTCCCGGATAGTAAGACTCAAACGTTGGAAGCAACTTGGATCCGTCTTTTGTAAAACTCCAGTTGGCTTTGAGATTTTGTGAGAAGTTGTCGCGGAATATTTTAACAATTCTTGAGTATCCAGCCTTGTAATTGGTGGCATCTGTTTGCGTTTTACAACCAACCATTGTCCACGGAAAGCTCTTGTGGTTTTGTTCCCAGCCAAATCGAATGATCAAATTGCTGGGGGCACCAGAGTTTCTCAGCGCAACTGCGGTCGCTTTGTAATATGAATCATATTTGCCATCAGAGATGTCCTTAAAAATGCCACAATTCTGTTTCGAATTGGGACCGTTCGTCGGCATCGTGGCCATTGAATAAACGTAGTTCGAACATTTGGGAAGATTGAATTTGTGGGTGATTTGCTTGGATAGACCGGCCCAGGTTGTGGGAATTGATTTCGCGGGAAAGAGCAGGCAAATATCAAACTTCGACGTGTTTCCCAGGTCCAGCATGTTGTCGTCTACGGTGCGAACTCCACTCGCCCAATCTGGTCCTTCAGAGCCCGCTGGAATAGCAACTTGCGCTTGCGATGAAAGAGTCATGCTGAAGGTAAAAAGGAGCGCAACTCTGCGTGAAAAAAGCTGCGTGAGATTTTTCCGTAAGTGTTTAGCCGGTACATTCATAACACACTCCTCTAATTCAGATGTTAATAGTTGCTATGATTTTGACAGAGATTGGGATCTGGAAATGCCTAGAAAACCCGGCCGTCTTTTTATGAGACGGCCTGCTTTTCCTGAGCTTGATTGTTTAGCTTTAAAAATTTCTGACTTTACGTTGGATCTGGCTCTTGAGCTTCGACTGCGGAACTCCGACAGGTCCTCATGCTGTTGGTGGTGCACAAACACATTCGAACGCTGATTCAAATGGGGCTCTTGAGCTTCTATTTTTTTGGGGGCTGTGCTTCGACTCAGTCGAGGATCCAACCAAAGATCAACCCCTCTGCGAAATACCGTCCCAGTTTGCTCAGCGAATCAACCCATGAACCTATGGAGTCCTCCGGCAGTTTTCACGATCCTGACGAAATTTTGCAAAGGATCGCCGATCAAAGTGTGGCGCTCTGTTCGCAATTGCGACGGAAATTCAGCGATCAATATGGCGGCCGGTTGGTCGATCAAGAAGATCTCATGTCTTCCTCTTACCTGCAGACCTGTGGGGCAATTTATCAGACAGAGACTCTGAAGTGCGTTGAGGGTTCCGTGAAAATTCCTTCTTACCTTGCCGATTCAGAGAGAGCTAAAGCTGACAAGACCTTAGGAAAACGAAAAAAATCCTGCGTTCAAAATGTTTCGCTCAGAACCGCGAGCCAGTTGGTTTTTCAAATTGAATATTCCATTCACTTACGAAAAAATCTTTCTGAGACGGCCAGAGAGATTGTCGAAGATCCGGAGCGCTACAATTCCTTTCTTCAGACTCAATTCAAAACGGGGTTTCGAACCCCGGTGTCCATTTGAAATGTCGAACTCACTCTCTTAAGGCTTTGCACAACCGTCGATGACAGGAATGGGTTTTGATTCGTTGAACATTGCGTTTCGGCCGGCTTCGCCACCAATAATGATTTCGTGCGAAAGCCACATTCCATCGGGAAGATTCGCCGGCGCGAAATCTGAGCAGCCACCCGGCTTGGAGGTCAACTTCGTGATGGCCGTCGAAGGCATGGAGGTTTTCGGTTCTTCCTCGTGTTGGTCGTAGGTGTTGATCCACGCCGAATTGTTTAGGTACAGCTCAATGAGTTTTTCGCGCGGCATTTGAACGATGAGGACGTGCTGGGTTATCTCAAGGGGCGTTGGCTTTCATTTTTTTGGAGGGCTTCGAAGAGTTTGAGACCGATCCAAGCATCCGTCGCGGCATAAGCCATCTGTCTATCTGTCAAGACGGGAGCCTCCCAGTTGGTCAACTTGGGTCCCTTTGAAAGTTTGGCTTGCAGAACTTCTTCTGTCATTCCTTTCAAACCAAAATTTTTCAGACCATTTTCTTTAGCGATGGTTTGCAGCTCAATAAAATTCTGTGGAACAAAACCAAACAATTTTTGAAGGGCACTCAGATCCTGGTGGATTGCGACTCCCACTTTCAAGATGTTTTTATTTTCAAAAATCGTTTTCAACAGTTGAAATTCGCTCACCGCATGGGTGCGAATGAGGTAGGCATCCGTCAAAGTCGCCAGTTGTATGAGCGCAACCTTAAAAACATCCCCTTTTCTAAAACTGGGTCTGGTTTCGGTGTCGAATCCGAAAGCCACGGGCGTCGTCAGCTCGGCCGCTAAAGATTTCAGCTGCTCATCGCCGACGATGAGATGAATCTTTCCCGGAAATGTGATCATCACGTCGGAGGGAGTCATTTTTCCAATCATTTATCAAAAGATCTACAAAGACAACGCTTACTTCATTCATCTTGCTGAGGATAGAGCCGCCGGATAGAATGAATCACAATGTTCAAGCACGTTCGAAAAATTGCAGATTGGGGAATTGAGGCCAACACACCTGTCAGTCAGGCACAGCATTACCGACTCACCAACGTGCTTTTGCTGTTTTTATTGATCGCCAGTGTGGCGCAAACGCTGATGCTTTTTATCACCGGTGCTCGAGACGCCGCGATTTTGAATTCCACGGCGCCTTTTGTTTTTGGAATCGGACTTTGGTTGATGAAAAAGGGCCAAACCATTTTGGCTCGGTTGCTGGTGATCTGCATTTCCTATTCGGCATCCTATGCAATCGCCGCTTCGCTCGGGCCGGAATCCAATTTTCAATTTATTCTTTTGTTTGCCAGTGCTTTTTCGGTGGCTTTTTTTTCGATTCATGAAAAATGGCTGTTGGGATTTGCTTTGGTCATCCCGTTGTTCGTTTTTGGCCTTTTAGAACTCAACGGCTATCAGCCAGTTTGGGGAATGACTCGCGCGCAACTTTCGCACGGTCAATTGTTGGGCATGCGGGTGGCCTCGACCATTTTGGTTTGGATCTTGATGGTTTTTCATTTTGCCTATTTTATTCGGGATCGGCGCAGATCCCAACAGCAACTGGTTTCGTCCACAAAAATGGTGGCGCTGGCGCGAATGGCCGCGGGCATTGCCCACGAAGTGAATAACCCGCTGCAATTGATTTTTATTTATGCTGAGCAGCTGAAGGTGGCCGCAAGGGCTCCAAATTTGGCCGCCGATCCGATTGTTGAGCTCTCCGACAAGATCTTGTCGGTGGCTAAACGCATCGGGACCGTCAACAAGGGACTGTTGGCCTTGTCTCACGATTCGAAAGGTGAGCCTTTCATGGAAGTTCCCATTCAATCGGTTGTGAGACTGGCGTTGGATTTTTGTCGTGCGCACATCGAGTCTCAATCCATTGAACTTCGTTTGGGCCGAATTCCTGACCAGTGGACGGTCGTCGGTCGAGAGACGCAGCTGTCAGAAGTGGTTTTAAATATTTTGAATAATGCTTACGACGCCCTAGCGAAAGAAGAAAACAAGTGGATTTTGATCGAGGCCTCCGCGGACAATCGTTGGGTCTATCTGACCATTTCAGATAACGGACCTGGCGTGCCTGTGGAGGTGCAGTCTAAAATATTTGATCCCTTTTTTACGACCAAACAAATTGGCAAGGGCACCGGCCTGGGTTTGAGTGTTTCGCAAGGGATTATGGCGGATCATAAGGGTGAAATAACCTACAACTCCGAACATGCAGGGGCTCAATTTATCATTCGTATTCCCAGGGGACGTGACAAAGTTGTTTTTAGCTTAGCGAGGACGACGAATTGATCTAGCGGGATGGCACGGGTGAATTTGGTGGGTCCGATCTCACGTTCGGGATCAACAAGGTGTTGAGGCTCGCCAAGTCTTTCCGTCTTTTAGATCCCTTTAAAAAATCTGCAATCAGGCAAGTCTGACCTGAGTTTAACGCGTTCACCAGCGCGAGAAACTGGGTGGAGGTTTCAGTTTCCAGATTGGTTCCTCGATGCGAAAAGATGCACTTTGTCTTTGCTTTCAAATGGGCCCAGTGAATTTGCCCAGTCGGTGGCAAAAAAATGCGGCTTTGCAAAGTGATTTCAGCGGGCAGAGAGACTTGTGGCACAGTTTTGAATCCATTCATTGATTTCAACTGCAGCCATGCCGCCAAAAACGCATCGTGCAGTTCATTTTGTGACAGGCTCTGAATGAGGGCAATGGATTGGCGATACGAATCGGGCAAAACGGATGGGCCAGGTGCCGAGGGTGGCTTTGAGATCGTTGTGGTGGTGCGCGCGCCTCCAACTCCCAATTTTGATTTTAACAGCGGCTGCAGCGCTTTTTCCAGATGACTTTGGTGAGTTTGATCCACCCAAACTCCCAGACTCCACGTCGCCGTGAAAGAGCCATCGGATTCAGCCACGTGCCAGGCAGAAGAGGGCCAATAGGCCATATCCCCTGGGCCAACTGTGAGGGTTTTTGAATTGGTTTTGAATTTGGAGTAACGCTGAGTGCGGTGGAGCGAAGGATGAGCCTTTGCAAATTCTGGCGACCAAAGTCGAAACGTTTTTTGTCCCACCACTGGAAAACTGAACACTCCGCAATTGTCGACGTGAACTCCGAAAGGCGTGACTCGGTAATTGCCAACATACAGTCCCATTTCGACAAATCGATTGGGAATTCCAACGTGGTCAAACAACGTATCCGCAAACTCTTGCAGATAAGACCAATTCGCTTCGCCAGTTTGCAGAAGTTCATCACAAACCAAGCAGTAGCTGGCAAAAGCGGTCTCCATTCGGAGGTGATAGCCACGCAATGTTTTGTCCGTTTTGCGAGGAAGAAATTGGAGGGTGTCGTCGGGATGCTGGAGATGGCCGTCGATGTATATTTTAAAACCTTCGGCGCTTTTCCGTCTCCGGCATTGATCGGCAAAGTCGATCAACATCGAAAATACAGCGGCCTCGCCAATATGGCGAAGCGGTGATTCGAAATTTTTAACGACGCAAGACTCTTTTTCCCAAACGCCAGTCGCAAAATTTGGCCAAAAGCGGGTGGACTTTGACTTCGGCATTTCTCTCCCGTTTGATTGAGTGAGTCAAAGGAACTCCGAGGTTTGGTTAACGCGTTTGTTAACAGAACTCCCGCCGGTTCGTCATTTCAGCAGTTACTTCCGTAGGCGTCTATCGAAATAGATGCTCTTGCTGGGGTCCGCTTTGGCTTTTGTTTTCTTTGGTTGCGTTGCTGAGGCCTGAGCTAGCTCAGTCTCTTTGGTTAGCTCGTTTTTTTTGGTCGCTTTTCCAACCACCGGTCGTTCGACTCGAGGTTTTGCTTTGCCGAAGCTTTCCAACATTTCAAATTTTATGAGGCTGACTTTATTGACATCAAAAAATTTAAGGCTGTCGGTGGCAATCGATTTAATGGCGACCGTATAGCCTTTCAAAATGAACTTCTGGGCAGAGGTAGAGGCTTTTGATTTTGGTTTCTTGACCATCATCCGAAATTTAATTTTTTGAGACACCGGCGACTTCAAAATTTGGTTGAGTTCGTTCAAATCCCGCGATCCAAACTCGTTCGCCAAAACTCCGATGACGTCTCCAGATTTCATTCCTGCTCCTCAAATCAAATGATCTTCAAACTTGTTCAAAAGCTAGTCAAGCGATGGATTCTACTCGCTGTTTTAAAACTTTGAAAATACAGTGGCCACCGCAGGCTTTGAACCGCAGAAAAATGAGACTTTTGAATTTGGCACCTCAGTTTAGCACGCGAGCTGATAGAATCATTGTCAGGAGACCCTGAAATATTGCGGTGCTGTGTTTAAGAAGGAGTTAATCACGTTCTCCAGCATGAGAGTCGGCGAGCCTCGGGGCCGACGGTAAATTCAAGAATGAGACGTATATTAACCCTACATTCCGCACCCAAAATCTGTGTGACTTCGGACTCTATCACGTAACGTAGCGGTCCTTGGAGACCTGTAGCAGGTTGAGTATCTGGTCCTGCACCTTTGTCAGCGGTTCAGTGAAGACTTTCACCGGTCGATTTTTTTCGAGCAGTTCGTGGCGGTGTCGGTTTTCAAAAAGCCGCAGTAGGTGCTCGAAGGTTGGCGTCTTGGAGTTGCGGCCCTCCGGCAGAGATTCTAGCCAATCGATTTTTTTGTTTGCCATTTCATTTCTTAGCTCGCGCTCGATGAGTGCCGCCACCATTTGCGCCAGATATTCAACGAACATAAGCGCCTCGATTCGCGAGTTCTTCTTGAGCCACATGGGTGCAACTTCAAAGGTCGACTTCAAGAGTGAGTGGCGTTTCTCGAGGGTGGGCTGGTATTTGTAAATTTTTAAAACCTCCAATGCTTTTTCCTTCGTGTTTGTCGTGAGCGGGAAGATGCCATCCATCAGTTGGGCCCGCGTGATGGCCTCAGCATTTCGATGGATCCTCAAGCATGGAGTCTTCTTCGTGACTTTTCTGTATTTGGTCTGGGAAGTGGGCTTGCCACGGGTCAGGGCCTTGAACTCCTCCTCGGCCTCCATTTCAATTTCCACTCGAAGATAGTCACTGACATGATACCTCGTCAGTATACTATCAATACGGTTTCTTACCGCACTCTCAGTTTTCGGACCGCGCAATCGTCTTAGATCCATTCCCTCAAGTTTTCTGGTCGCTTTTTGGAGACGCGCTGTACGAGCGTGCGCGTCCTTTTTTTTCTTCTGACTGGATTTAAACCAAAACACGCGAAACCCCTCACGCAGTTGGTAATAGCCCTCGGCCACGTCGAAGGTATCAAACTCAGATCCATTACGTTGAAAACGTTTGCGCAAGCAGTGCTCCCAGACCACATTGCCGGCAGCCAAGCCTTCCGCGAACTCGGCCACTTCAGCTCTGGTTCTTGGCACCATTGTCACAAAAAATCCGTGTTCACCATCGATCTTGCGCATCGACTTTTCAACGCAAATTTTGCTGTCGCCGACATAAATAAAATTTGGCGTTTGCAATAAAACTCGAAGGCTGTTCCAAGTCTCCAGTTGGATCGTGTCGTCAGTCCGATTCCCATCGTAACACTTGAAGTGCACCGGAACCGCGCCATCTCGAGTGACGCAGAGACTATAGACCAACTGTTTTAAATCCGGCCGATGATCCTTGCTGTGGCCTCGTTTAAGCTTTATGGCCTTATCATCCTGCTTCTCATAAACGCCGTAGGCCGAAACACTGGTCGTGTCGTTGTGGATTTGATCCATCTTCAAATCGAAGGCCTTGATTATTTTTAAAACAATCTCTGTTTGAAGTGTGGCCCGATCGGCGTCAAAGAGCCTCTCCAAAGCCCGTCCCAGGCGGTCATCGCCTATCTCGCTGCCGTCGTCTAGCTTTAGATCGAACAGATACGCCCACTGTTTAAGTGCATACATCGCCTCTCGTTCGGTCAAAATATTCTTCAGCAAAATAATGATGGCTTCAGCATAGCCTGAGTTGGACAGCGCCTTTGATAATCTGTCTTTAAGACCCATGCGTTCAATGAACCGATCTATGATCGGGAGACATCCGATTTTAAGGCTGCGAAGATTTAAATTTTCCTCTTGCATATAACTCCATCTTAATTCCTAATAGAATTAGGATGTCAAAACAAAAAAAGAGAATATTAAAATTTGATTGGCCGATAATCGACGGTTCAATTTCAACCGCCATGGCAAAGTGCGGACAGAAGAATTGCAAGTGTCAGACAGACCCAAAGGCGCTGCATGGCCCATATTACCGATGGATCGGCAACATCAACGGCCACAAGACCACTCG
>CALCCV010000529.1 GCA_937900305.1 uncultured Pseudobdellovibrionaceae bacterium
GCGGTTGCCGGGTCGTTTCTAAAGCAAAAATTACGGAGGCAAACAATGCCCGCGAACACCCGGCGAAAATTGCGGCCATTCCAATAAGAGCCATGACATGGATATCAATTCCAGCATGCGGAAAAAGGAATTGAAAGACGACTCCTAAGGCCAGGCCTAAAAGGGAGCCGAAAGTCATAAGCGGCGCAAGAGTTCCGCCAGATGTTCCACTGCTTAAAGCAATATTCCATGAAAGAAATTTCCATAAGCAAAGCGCGAGGGCTGCGGAGATAGTGAGAGATCCGCTAAGTCCATCTTCTATATTTGAATATCCAACTCCGAGACTCTTTGGTTCGATATATCCTATGAGTCCGACTACCAGTCCTCCAATCGCTGGCCACCACATCCAGTGAACCGGAATTTTCTCGAACATGTCTTCGATAAAATAAACGCTTTTTGTAATTAGGATGGCAAGAATTCCAAATACAAGACCGGCTCCAAGATAGAAAGGCAGCTGGGCAGGCATGACAGCCTCAAATGTTGGCATGGAGAAGAAAGGCTTATCAGGCCAAAAAACAAGTCGAGTCGCGGCGGCAACAACGGCGCTCAGCGCAACCGGGACAAATGATTGCGCCCTGAACTCAAACAAAAGGAGTTCGACCGCCAGGAGCACGGAAGCTAATGGCGTTCCAAAAATAGCTGTCATGCCGCCAGCAGCCCCGCAAGCAAGAAGCACTTTTCGCTCGAAATTATTGAACGGGAGAATCTGTCCGAACAGTGAACCGAGCGTTCCACCTGTTGCGATAATTGGTCCCTCAGCGCCGAAAGGCCCACCCGAACCGATGGCAATCGCCGAAGAAATCGGTTTCAGAAAAAGGAGCCTAAAGGGAATCTTGCTTCCGTCCATGAGGATTTTTTCCATTGCCTCTGGAATGCCGTGACCACGGATCGCCGATGAACCATATTTTGCCATTACCCCTACAATTAAGCCGCCCACCGCAGGTATGAGAATGGAAATCCACCCCAGAGCTGAAGGATCTGGATTCCGCTCCTGTATAGAAAACATTTGATGGTAAAAAACCTGGGTGAAAAAGCGAATGCTGAACAACAAAAAAGACGCAATGACGAAAGACAACGCACCAAGCACTACCGCGCACATGCACAGTCTAGCTTGATGCCGACGACGGAGCGCAAAACTGGAATCGGACTTATCTGGAGTTTTAAGCATTCTGAAAAACTAGACTTTTTCAGAATTTAAACAAGGCTCGCAGCATCGAAACGGTGCGTCAAAAACTACTTTGCCTTCAGTTGTTTACCACAGATCCACTTGTATTCGTAGCTGATGATTACGAGAACAAAAAGAAGTTATACAATTTCTAACTTCAGGACGGTTTAAAGGAGCGCACGACGAATAGAACGACATAATTCAATAAGCACGAATCCTTGTAAGTCGTTTAGCGGGTCGCTCGTTTTGCCGAATGCCTCTTCGATGCTTTCTAAATAATTAACCAAATCCGCTTTTGTAAGCTGACCTAAACGAATGTCGCATGAGATCGACTCGGAAATCAAAAGTGCGTATTTCCAAAGATAGAAGTTCTTATCCCCCTCCTCCAAGTCAAACCTCAAGAAATCTTTTTTTCGAGTTGATTAAGAACTGATGTCACCTTCATTCGTTTTTCTTTTCCGTTTGGCACAGGCCAAATAATCATTTGACCAACTCTTAAACCAATAAGAGCAGAGCCGACAGGTGCAAGAATGGAAACTTTATTTTCATCGATGTTTGCTTCGTGCGGGTAGACCAAAGTCACGGTAGATTCTTTTTCTGTATCTAAATCCTGAAAACGTACAGTCGCGTTCATGGATACGACATCTTGCGGAAGTTCGTCATCAGGGACGATGGAAGCTCTGCTTAGTTCTTCTTCTAGAAGCTCTGCAATTTTAGTTTGTGTCGAACTTACCAGTGAAGAAAGCTTTTGAAAATCGCCAGAAGTTAAAATTAAATTATCGTGATTATCCATAAATTGCTCCAATAGAACGAGATTGAGGGATCAAAACGTCCTAGAAAGTTTTTGTTGTGAAAAGAGAATTATTTTAGTGAGGGCGGCTGAAGCTGGGAGAAGAAAAAGTCCTCAACCGCCAACAGAAATGAATTTAAGGCCGAGCCCAGCAGGCTGGGTCAGAAAAGCAGGCCTAAAAATACAAGCACGGTTGATCGGTTCCACAAGCAAGATTCTAACATAGTTGAAAATTATCTTCAACCACACTGACATCCAATAAATCCGCCTATTTAAGGAACTGAATTAACATACTTGATAGTGGTTGAGGCGTGAATTCATACGTCTTCTTGCGACACTAAGATGGATTACAGACCTTCGGACCAATCACTACGGCGCTGAGGCTTTAGATTTTAGAGGGGGAGTTCCCCTGGTTCATCTTCCATGTGCGACCGTTAACAATGTAGCTGACTGTCGCTTTGGCCAACTTGTACTTTTCTCGCAGGTCACGATTTGTCGCCCCTGCAATATACTCGGCCCGCATTTTTTCGGCAGTGGCTTGATCGATTTTCTTTCTTGGCTTCATCGGAATATGGCCAAGCACTCGCCAGCAGTGGAGCATATTCTCTGAGTGAGTTATCAGTTCAAGATTGGCAGGAGTGTTATTTCGCTTGTTGCCGTCGATATGATTAACCGCATAGTCATCACGAAGAGGGCCGTTGAATTTTCGATGAATGATTCGATGGATATTGAGCTGTTTGCGACGGTACTTAACAGTCAAGTGACCTGATTCTGTAGGAATCAGAGAAAGCATCCTCCAGGTTTTCTTGAGGCTGTTCTTTCCAGTTCTGCAAACTGTTGTCCAAATCGTTCCATCAGAACGAATTTCATATCTTGAATCGGTTACGAGTAATTCTATGTAAGGGTCATTCAGGGCTATTCTCATAGCCCTGTTCAGCCGGATTCAAAAAATTACGTCAACTCGAAAGCCCGGACCGGGCGCAACACAGTGACTACTTCACTCTTTTCAGGTGAGGTCGGCCCGATTTCATTGGGATGTCGTAGTTTACTATTTGCTTGTTCTTGTAGTTTCTCAAGCTGCGGTCGAGTGTTGTGTGGCCAAGCCATACAGAGATGTTCTCAAATTTTTGCCCAAGACCAAGCATAAGATCCATGAAGCCTTTGCGACCGCCGTAGTTATTGTGTCGCTCACTAATGTGTAAGTGAATGGTCTTCGTTAGCGGTCGTTTGAATTCACCGGACTTAATCATATCAAGAGCCAGAACTTGTTGATCGAATAGAATCGGAATACCTTTCCACCTTTTTTCTCGCTCAATGGAAACAAGTTTCGGCTGATACACTCTCAGAATCGTGATTCCTTGTTTGTCCTTCTCAAGTCGCCAATTTTTCATTTTCTTTTTATCGATGAGTGCATCGACTTCGCTAGGACGGAGACCCAGCCAAACCGAGATGAAGAGCCAATTGTAGGCCGGAGTTAAAAGCCTGCTTCGTGCTTTTTCGAGTTCATTCGGCAATAGAGGAGCAGACTCCAAGCCATGTGGCCTTTGATCAAAGTAAGCATCCGCAATTCGCTCTTTCCAAATTCCCTGCGGCCAGCGTACTGGAAGAAAAGCTTGTTTTTGATGTCGACAAACGAAGTAACCCCAGTAGTTCACGATCCTCAGCATTTTTTGTAGATAGCTGGGGCTGTAGCGATGCTTGATCACATACTGATAAAATCGTTCAGAATATTCTTCGTAATCTTTGGGTTCAGTTTGAACTTCACAAATCATTTTCTGAGCGCCAAGCCAGTGCGAATCGATTCGGCTAGGTAAACGACCGTCGCCAAAACCAATTTTGCGAGAAAGAAAAACCTCAAATTCTCTGCAAAGTTTTTCTGGAAGGTAAGCCGAGTCGACAAGTTTTCTCTCTCGAATTCGAGCTTGAGCCCGTGCTTTGCGATTATTGATTCGTTCGACTTTGTCCTGTGCTTGAACTTGCTTTAGTCGCTCACGGGCTTTTTGCAGCGGCCACATGGGGTCGAAGCCGTAAGTGTGATATTCGGCGACCTTCGGATAAATGTATTCCCGATTCGACTTTCCAGTCTTCTTGTCCTTGCCGTGATCGATAACTACCGCCAATCGGTAGACTCGTCCGTCCTTGTGTTGTCTGGGTTTTACCTGCAATGCCATCCATTCCTCCTATCGGTTAAGAGGAACTGGAGCTAAACTCGCCCCGCCAAAATACCCCGGCCCAGATGGTCCGTCGGGACCGGGGTAAACATATCTAACTATGCGAAACCATTAAGGTTTTGGTGGAGGCGGGGGGAATTGAACCCCCGTCCGCAAGCGATCCGCGATAAGGCGCTACATACTTAGTCGTTAATTTAAGATTCGTCTAAGAGCTTCTAGCGACAGAATTTCTTAGATATCTCCCCCAGAATTTTTTAAGCTTGAGTCGCTGGAGAAAACCGACTCTAACCGATTTCGTGAAATGACGGATCTTGCAAAGTACGAACACCCCTGCAAGCTCCGCGCTGCATTTAAGCTGCGTAGGCTAATTCGGTGCCAATTACGTTTTGCCCGTTTTTACGAGGTCCGCGGGCGCCCCGGTATGCTCCTTATGCTTCTGCACCCACGTCGAAGCCAGTCGCCCCCATGTGAATCGAAACTGCGATATCTTAACACGAGTCCATCTGAAGATTGAGAAATCATTTTTGCGGTCGAGGAGGCCTTGCGACGAAGGTCTCGGAAGGGGTGGAGAAAAACTTATTTCGGGTATTAAGGGATGTGTTGGAACTGGCAAAAGGTCTAGTGCCTTCACTCCGTTTTGACACATTTTAGTTCTGATATCCACAGGTTAATGGCATTTTCCACAGAGTTATCCACAGTCCTATAAGGAAGCTAGCCATTAGTCTAGGTGCTTGATTTCTTGGAAGATATTGTTACATATGCGATGCGTCGTTGTCCTCGAAGATCGAAGCCGCGCTCTTAGCTGCCTCTTGGGCGAGCGAATTCACGAGGGCCTTCGCAGAGTCTTTGGCAGACTCGTGTTTGGGCGCCGTCGATGTCGATTTTGGCAATACCGAAGAATCCGTAGTGATCGGGTAGAGCTGAAGATTGAGTTGGTAAACTCGTTCACCCTTAGTGTGTGTACGAGCGATGTTGTTGTCTTTGTTGATCACCTTTCGCATTTGCCGCAACTTGAATTTGAGGTCATCAAATTCAGATTTGGTCATGCTCATTGTGAGAGTGCCAAATTCGCGGTCCGTGGGAGCATCCTGATATAGGCTCTCCAGACCCAGATACATGAGCTGCGCTTGCAGTTTACGAACCAGTGCAACCGGAACTTCGCTGGGTTGCTCGATCAAACTATTCGCGCGTCGAACCTTGCCAGTTGTGAAATCACGAAGCAGCTCACCGCTGCCGAGCAGACCGTTGAGGGCGAGTTCGATTTCGTCTTCAGAGGCTTTCCCGCGAAAGAGCGCCTTGAGCGTTGGAACGTCAAATTCGACGCCTTCCATATCGACCATCGCGTAAATGACCCAAGCAATCCAGTTGGGAACTTTCTCCCAAGTTTTTTTGTCGATTTCTCCAGCCTTGAGTTTGATACGAACGCGCTGCTCAGAAAGTTTTTTGAGGTGGATATTGCGATCAGCGGGATCTGCGGTTTGGTTATAAAGAACAAGCAATCGCAACTCTTCTGCAGAATCTTTGTTAAACCCCAAAGCTTTCGCGAATTTTCCGACCATGTCTTCCGAAAGATTGCGCTGACCCTCGATGATCATTTTGAGATAATTGGGAGACTTGATATTCGCGGCTGCTGAAAACATTTGGTAGTTAAATGGTCGAATGTCATTTGCGGTCATCCGGCGTTTGTAGTCATAAAAATCACGAAGATATTGACGGTAGTCGAGATATTCAGAGAGGTCCGGTGTTTTTGCGGCGGCGGCCTCAGGCGACGACGACGCAAGTCCTGCTGCACGCGAGTCTGTGGCGGGAGGTCGGTCCACTTTTTCCGTTTTCACGGAGTTCTTTTCATCGTTCGACGAAGTGTCCATCATTTCATTAGCCCCTTGTAACACTTTGACCACCATTCATTCTTCAGAGAAATTCGCTGTCACGCAACCAAAATTCGTTTGGCGAGCGATCTCTTCTTCGCAGTGCAACTCTCTTTGTCACAAAAAGTGAGAGGGAGACCATCCCCCTCTCACACACACAACAACCCCGCCTCGTTCAGATTTTTACAGTCTGCCAAGATTTACTTTTAGCGACGCAAAAACTTGAGTGTTACGGAATCAACGAGAACATCATCTTGAGTGAACAACTCTAAATTTTCCCCACCGTGGATCACCACCGGAGAATCCAGAGTTAAAATTCCAGGTTCATTGCGACTCAGAACGACCACCGAGCCTTGCACACTTCTATCAACGCGAAAACCAAGTGTCGCATCGGACATTGCCGGGGCACCCACAACATCAATGGCCACCAGTCGGTAACCAAGATAGCGACTTAAATCGACACGAGAACTCAGATCTGCAGAGTCGCCACTTCGCAAATTTTGATTCACAGGCACAAGGACATAGAAGGTGCGAGAAGGAATTGGCGTCGCTCGACGAAAGTGGGCAGTGATCTGCCGAACAAAAACGCGGCCCTCTACGCGCAAATCCAAATTAAAAACATTTTTATCGATAGTTAAGGTTCGGCGAGGAACCAGGTTTGTCACGCCAACCGCTGATGTTGAGACAGCCATCTCACGCCGATCTGCTAAGAGTAAAACTCGCGCGCCAGGATCCGCATAGATCTCGAGTTCAAGACTGCGAAGCTCGGTGCCACGATGTCGACTGAGATTTAGCAAGTCTCTCAAATCCAATTCTTCAAAGTAAAGCTCGCGATCCACTTGAACGGTGAACGCAGGAATAGGTCGTGTTGAGGTCCCTCGAAGCGCCAAGGGAGGTGCCGCCATGGGTTGGAATGAAGGTCTGTCTGAAACAATCTCGGTCGAAGACGCCGTCGCCAGACCGGACCAGGCCACACACGTTGATGCCGCGCCTAACAGGAGTGACTTAATGACACTTGAAACTTTCATGTTTCCCCCCCTTTTGCAGGACTTCCGGGTCCTCGAGAGGGGTATTTGCAATGGCTATGCCTGAATTGAGGTCAAAGGATGACCAGAATGACACTGACTGATTTAACGCACAAGTTTACAAGCGATCGCGTGTGATCCATCGCGATCTGTGTAGGTAGCGCTGGAGTGCCCCTGAGTCTCGAGAGCGTCGGGAACCTCGATGACTTCCACAGCATATCCATTGTAGAGCATCGTGAACGTGGCTCCACCTTCGTACTCATCGAAAACCACATCTTTGCTGACGTAAGAATAATTCCCACCATCGGCTGCCGCACGGCGAACGCGCACTTCTGCAGATTCGTCTCCGATATCAAGAATCTTTATTTGATATGTGCGATTGGAACTCTGGTCGGAACACACCACTCGATCTTGGCTGACCAAAGCAAAGGCCGATGAACTGATTGCGAAAACCGTGAGGATCGCTGCGAAAGTTTTTTTCATGATCTATCTCCGTTTCAATTTTGAATTGCAAGAAGCTAACACAGAAAACGGCACAGATGAAGGACATTGCAAAACTGAGGATAGATGGAGTTGGAAATTGTGTGACTTGTGAATTTTTGACAAAAAAAGACGAGTTGTGTTTCAACTCGTCTTTGAACGTGATCTCTACTTTGGATCAACACATAACTAAACCGATATTAAATTATCATTTTTTATCGGTTGTCGCGGCACTTGAGTGTACGCACGGCCTCCTCATCGTTATTTTCTCGCCATCCGCCGCCACCATAGGCAGCAACAGCTCCGTTTTCATGATAGCTACTCGTTGAATAGCCACCGCGATAATAGCCTTGGTCTTCGCAAAATGCGTCGACGCTTTGACTGTTGTCGCGGATTGGACGGTATTCCATGTGACCTTCACTGTGGCCAGACTCACGGATGATCGCGACCCGCGGGTTACTGAAACGAATGTCGTTTCCATCGCCAGCCGAAGCCATGATCGGGGCAACCGTCGTTGCCATTAACGCTGCTAGAATCAGCTTATTCATTGAAATTCCCCCTTTTGAATGAGTTCAGGAAACGCATGGGTTTCTGTGAACTTTATTTAAACTTTTAGTCTTCCCTTATTGTTAAAAAATTTCCCCGGTACTTTAAAATTCAAACGCAGCTCTCTTTGCCACTTGCCTGCGGACTACTGACGACGAAATGAAACTCCGTCGTAGCCCGGCACGTTGCCGTTACGGCCCGTAAATTTGCCGTTGATAGAAGGAACGGGTTCGCGCATCACCACGACGTCAACGTACCCGGTTCCATCATTCAACAATATTCGGGCCTGTGTTTGGCCAAGTCCGTTGTTGTGTACAATGGAAATCAAATCGGTCTTTAAAATGTCTTGGTTCGATGTTCGATCAACACCATCTCGCTTCAACATAGACAGCGAGCTGAATAAAACGGCCGTCTCTGGCATCACGGCACCAGTGCCATTAGCTGGGATTGTTAAATAACTTTCGTAACCAAAAATCTCGTTATCACTGCGACGAATTTCTAAACTCATTCCTGAAATTCCGCCGACGATTGCAAATGAAGACACTCGCGTTCCGGGATACTGAGTCGGGTCGCCTATTGTTGAACGAAAATAGCTCTTCAGAATTTCCCCGCGGGGACC
>CALCCV010000530.1 GCA_937900305.1 uncultured Pseudobdellovibrionaceae bacterium
CCAAGAGTCCTTTGATCGGTTAAAGGATTTATTTTCGGCATTGAAAGCCAAGACTGAACTTTACGAAACGCTCCTGCGCTTTCCCGAATTGCGCACGCGCATTGCTTTTGTTTTAAAGGGGTCGATGTTTTTATCTCAGATTCTAATTCGCAGACCCGATCTCCTCGATACATTGGCCTTTCAACAAACCGACGAACGTCAATTTGAAGAGGATCAGGCCTATTTCGAACATCTGCTCGAAAAAAAGCGCGTCTCCGAGTTGATGATAGGCAGTCAGTTTTTGGCCGATGGAAAGTGGCCCGTGCATTCTCGTCAACTCTCGCTGGTGGCTGACGATATTGTTTCTCAGCTTTTGCAGGGTTTGAATTCTATGCATGGCACGACTCTCAAAATATTGGCGCTTGGCAAATGGGGTGGTCGCGAACTTGGTTTTTCTTCCGATTTAGATTTCGTGTTTGTCAGCTCGGCTGAACCCACAGAAAAAGACTTTCGAACAGCTCGAAAGTTTACCAGTTTTCTGACCCAGGCTTTACGTGGAGGACAACTCTATTCGGTCGACTATCGATTGCGGCCTCATGGCAGCTCAGGAGTTTTGATCGTTTCTCATCCGGATCTAGAGGAGTATCTTTCTCACAAAGCTGAGGCTTGGCGCTTGCAAAGTTACTTGAAAGCCCGATTTGTAGGAGAAGATCACAACCCGTTTGCTGAAGTTCTCAATCGAAGAACAATCACTGAGGCTGAGATTCAAGAGTGGCGAGAGGTTCAAGACAAAATCTATTTGAAAGCGGCAGGAGGAGTTTCCATCAAAACTTCCCCGGGGGGAATGCTGGCCATTGAGTTGGCCCTTCAAGCTAAGCTTCTCGTTTTGCAGCGAGTGCCCTTGGATCCTCACGTGGACAAAGAGTTTGCCATCGTTCAAAAAACTGTTGCGGAAAAGCTGGATCGTCTTCGCGATAATTATTGGACTTTACGAACCTACCAGCAGCTTTTCCATCTTCAGGAAAATGAAGAGTTTCCTGATCCTCTCATGGAGAGTGAAAAAAAGCTGCGCGATGTCATTTTTCCCAACGGACGAGTTTTAAATATATCTAATATAAAACAAATACTTATTCAAAATCACCAGGATCTCCAGTTTTTTGATCCTCGGCTCTGATGCAGGGGTCATAGAATGTGAAGAAAGCATGATGTTATATCGAGTCTAAGGGGCGTGAATAGTGGTGCAAAAGACTCAACCGGAACTCAAAGTGCAATTACAAAAAGTCCTCTGGATTTATCTCGCAGCTTTTCTTTTGCTCGTTTACAGCTTCAGTTCGGATGCCGAAAGTTCTCCGGCTCCGGCACACCTCTCCTCAAAATAATCCCAAAAGATCAAAAAAAAATGATCATTGCGATCGTTCACGAATTTTATTACATCTGGTCTCATCCTGGAGAATTATGAAAAACCTCTTGAGCTATTTTTCAAAAATGAACCTGCAAAACGTCGGGTTATCTGGAATCCTACTGTCTTTAATTCTGACCTGCGGCCACGTTGCTCAAACTGCACCGGCGGCCAAAAAAAATAAATGTGGACCCTTCAAAAAAGGAGCGATTGTGTTTGCTGCGTTTGAAACCACCATGGGAAATTTTAAAATTAAGCTATATCCCGACAAGGCTCCTGCCACGGTTGAAAACTTTGTTTGTTTGGCCGAAGGCACAAAAGAGTGGAAAGATCCTAAAACTGGCAAAATGAAAAAAGATCCGTTTTATGATGGTTTGATTTTTCACCGCGTGATTGACGGCTTTATGATTCAGGGGGGGTGTCCCAAGGGCGATGGCACTGGCGATCCAGGATACAAGTTTAAAGATGAACCCAACGACTTGAAACACAAAGGTCCCGGAACACTTTCGATGGCGAACGCCGGTCCCAATACCAATGGATCGCAATTTTTTATCACCCTGGCCGCCACTCCATGGCTGGATGGTAAACACACCATCTTTGGCGAAGTGAGCGAAGGACTCGATGTCGTTCAAAAAATTGGAAAGACTAAAGTGAAACCCGGAGATCGTCCGGTTGAAGACATTAAAATCAAATCTGTTAAAATCATCCGCGAATAGCTTTCAGATTTTAGAAGTCACCGGGGGGATTTTTAATCCCGCCTGCGGCGGCATTTTCGCCACCGATTTTTAAATCGGACCTTCGCAAATAGCTATCGGATACAAGCTTCACGGAGTAACCCGTTCTTCCCCCTGCGATGCAGTCACCCGGAGTGGGTTCGTCTTCGGGTTGCCAGCGAAAGGGCACTTGATTGGGATCCACGGTTCCCGAGCTTTCCGATCTCAGCTGACATTTTCCAAAACGAGCTTTGTCTAAGGTGTAGTCGATCAAAGATGTACCAACCCACGAGGTCAATAGCTGTTCAGGTCGTACGATGTGGTAGGTGAGTTTTTGAATATCCAAACGATTTTCTCGGCCAATCATGAAGGTCTGTGCCGTTTGATCTTTGACTCCAAAAGACTCTGCCGCTTTGTCAATTTTCAGACGACCACCAAAATCGGGTCGCAATGGCAATGTATATCCCAATGAACTTAAAAGCTTTCCATCGCGCAGACGTTTGAAGTAGTTGTCGTAAAAATTGGGCTCAATTGAATAATAAGTGATGTCGAAAAGATCAGGATCCACGGCCATCATTTCTAATTCACGCATTTTTGTTTTTGCGTTGGTCTTTTCATTCCAGGAAAGAATGTCTCCGTCCTCGTAGCTGGCCAATTTGTCCACATTGGGCCAAAGTTTCATGGCGGGTTCATAGGCAGGATCCTGCCGATTTGTAAGTGCACCAGGTAAGTCAAAAATAGCTTTTGCCCATCGCCCAATGGTCAAGCTTGAGCGCATACCGACCTGGTCGCCAGGATACCTGGCAAAATTTGGCCAGCGTCCAAAGCCGGGAGGATTGATGGGAAAGGTAATTCCCGCAGCGGGATCCCAACGCATTGGGGCCGTCTCGTCC
>CALCCV010000531.1 GCA_937900305.1 uncultured Pseudobdellovibrionaceae bacterium
ACGGATTTCCAAGTCCAAAGGGGTCCGTAGAATGCGCTGAAGGTAAAGCACCGTATATAAATAGCTGCAACTTTGATGGTGCCGGATTTATTTTACAAACTACGATGAACGTTGGTCCGACCTCTCGAGGTGTCGCTGACCCAAAAAATTTATTTTCATTCAAGCAATACGGTGAAGTCGCGACGGGAGCTCTAGTTAGTGCTGACGCAAAGATGGGTTCGTTTGGCAGTATTTATATTCCGGCGAATTGTCGATTAGCTGAAGGAAATCCGCAATGTCGGTTGCACGTGGCTCTGCATGGGTGCGAACAGTATCCAGTCTTAGTTGGAAAGGCTTTCGTTGAAGGATCGGGTTACAACGAATGGGCTGAAGCCAATAACATAGTGGTGCTCTATCCAGCGTCGATTGTGGTTCCTTTTCAAAACCCAGCTGGGTGTTGGGATTGGTTTGGTTACACAGGCAGCGATTACGACAAAGTCACTGGCCCTCAAATTTCCGCAATCACCAATATGGTTCGCCGGTTGACCGAAGAGTAAGCGTCGCGTTTTAGCATATTAAAAATCTTTATCGTGACGATTCCAGAAGTGCCATTTGCGGTTGGCACCACTGTTGGTCTTATTGAGAAAGTTTTGTAAACTCAATTTTAGCCAAAACCAGGGCTTCCTTAAATCCGGATTCATTTCCATTTTGTTTTTCGGCGAGTGTGAGAATTTCATAGCTAAAAAACATATCGAGCGAAGAACTCTGATTCTTCAGACCGATGGTGACCGACAGATTGGCGTGAATCAGAGCTTCTTGATTGCGACCGGCTTTCAAATTCGACATAGCCAATCGGTACTCTGCCGACTGCACTTGTCCAGCGGTGCCAACAACCTCCCAATACTTGCGACCAGTTCGTGCCGCCATCAACATCAATTCGGTCTCTTGGGCCGTGCGAGAGCTTTTCTCTTCGAGCGTAACGGCTAGATTATTTCCTGTAACGGCAAGAGTTCGATTGGCGGGATCTTGCGAATTTAGATGCACGTTCATAGATTCGGCGAGCGCCAAGCTCCGTAGAAAAAAAGCTTCGCCTTCATCTAAGCGATCAAAGGCCACCACGGCGGACGTTGCCACCGCCCAAATTCGAATTTGATCTGAGATGGATTCGTCGTCTACAGTTGTTCGAGATTTTGCGCAAATTTCTAAGGTCAAAATGCTGCGCTTGATGGCGGCTGCTGACTCTGACTCCCCATGAAAGTGAGGGCTGTGACGAAACGAACTCAACAGCGCAATTCCTTCTGTCCATTTTCCACAATGTTCACCAAAGACATGTAAAACCAGGTGAGCCAACTGCGGAATTTGCTCAGCACTGGAAAGCCACTGGAGACTCGTTTTTAAATTTTCATAAACAGCGTTGGTTTGAGTCGCGTGATCTTGCCAGGCTTGATTCAAGAGTGTTTGAAAATTCATGATTTCTCCTCGTGAGCAGGGATTTTGCTTCGGGAGAGCTCACTGGCTAGGGACATTGAGGGACATGAGAAGATTTGTCCAACGGCGCTCGACTCCGCACTTCAGAAAAATTTCCTGCGCCAGGGCCAGTTGTTGATCAGATTCTGCTATGCGACCTTCAGCTCGGAGCAGGATCGCTAGTTCGCCTCGCAGTCCGGCCGTCACCAAAGGATATTCTTTCGCCCATTCGAGGCCGACGGCGATAGAGTCATGCGACCTTTGGCAGTCGCTAAGGCCACGAAAGACTCTAGCAGCCAATTCACAATTGAGCCCCTCCTGTACACCGAGCTCTTCAAAAATTTTCAAACCAGATTCAAGGTGAACTTTTGCAGCGTCCTTTGAGGGACCGAACGCAGAGATCTCGGCCAGAAGCAGATGACCGATACCCTGTCCTCTTCGAAAATCGTCAAGGTTGGCAAACGCAATGACTTCGTCGGCTGCACTCAACAGCCCCGATATTTGAGCGGACGGCGCCCCTTTGGCGATCGGTTAGAAACTCATCGAGCTTCAGAATTTTTTGATAAGTATCGAGGGACTTTGGAATTTCGCCTCGCCAATTTTGCAGGAGGGCTTCGTCCATCAAAGCTCGAGCTTTGAGTGAAGAATTTTGAAGTCGTT
>CALCCV010000532.1 GCA_937900305.1 uncultured Pseudobdellovibrionaceae bacterium
ATACGAGATCTGTAGCCGTGACTGGAGTTCAGACGTGTGCTCTTCGATCTCGCGAACAATTCAAAACGATGCTCAAACGAAAATTGCCAAAACGGGAAATCACAATCACCGAAAACGGACTTCCACCGAATGCAAAAATTGTGCTTATGAACGGTAAAAACTCTTTCACCATCAGCTACTTTGCCGCCGCCGACTTTCCATTGAAAATGCAAGGAATTCGCTTTTCAGCCAACGATCTTTCTTTGAAAGATGGAGACTTGATGAAAAAATTCTTAACAGTTCCCTTCTTTAAAAGATATTTGGATCAAGATCCAAACGCCTCCCACGACGACGTCGCTCCAACCGAAAGCTCATTTGAATATTTGATGGCACCAGCTTGGGCCGCCAATACAGCCGAAGGTGTTGGCCTCTTTCGCAATTCGCCCATCACCGGAGAAACTCCAAACTTTGTGGCCTTTGTTGTCGGTGGTGTCAGCGAGATGTTGGGGAAAAAAGAAGCTGCGCGAGGAACTTTGCAATTGAGAACTCCCGCCTCAGCGCACCCACCAACTCCCATCCCCATCGAAAAATAGGCCGGAAGTGGTGAGACACGATGACAATGTCTGAAATAGTGTCTGAAGGGTGATATCTGAATCACTAATTATCACTAATTGCTTGAAACTCGGCGAACGAGGCTGTTGTTAGCGCCAAAGCCCCACTCAAAAACAAGGGCCAAGTTCGTACTCGATTGACCGCCTTCACCCAACTCCCCGGCAGCTTTTGCACCCACTCGAATCAGTTGATCGTTTTCAATCGGGAACGAGCGAACCAACTGAGCACCGAAAAATCCTGTGAAGTTGTCGTTGGTAGATCCAAAATCTTCGCCATTACCTAAATAGAGATCCGCTGTTGGACCTACCGACCAGTTGTCGGCAAATACGTAGCGCGCTGAAATTCCCAAAACGCCGACCATGGGATCATTGCCGCGATCTTTGAAATCCATTTGTTGAACACCAATGCCCGCATCGCCGAGCCAATTTGAATCCGCAAGATACATTGTGCCGAGCACCTTCAAGGCAAAACCACCACCGTCTTGGTCCGTGTTCCCATTCTGCTCAAAACTTCCTGCACCGAGTGAAATCGCCGGCATCCAGCCCGATGTGCTTTGAGATTGCGCCATATCGCGAGCGACGTGGCGATTTGTCCACTCTTGCGCCTTTTCTTTTAGGGACTCGCGCTGAACCGGTCGTTGGGCCGACTCATTGGGAATGTACTGTGGTTCTGCCTTAGTTTGGGCGAAGACAGCGACACTCGCGAACAGACAAGCGCCAGACGCTATGGACTTCAAAATGGATTTCAAATTTAAATTTTTCATGGGGTTCCTAACTCTTTGGGGGTTGTGTGGTGGCTCGAACTCTCCCCTCAAGATTTAGTCTTCGTCCTTAGCACCGTCAAACGCCCACTTAATTTTTTTAAAAAAGCAGACGCTTGGCAAAGGATTTAGAAGTTCGTGTGTTTGTCAGCAGTGTTTTATTTGACGTCGATCGTGGATGGCTTATCAGAACCTAAGAATGGTCGAATTAAATCCATCGGCAGCGGAAAAATAATCGTGTTGCTCTTGTCGCCGGCAATTTCATGCAAGGTCTGCAAATACGCCAGTTGCAGTCCCGAAGGCGAAGACGCCAAAGTTTGGGAAGCTTCGCTCAATTTTTGCGCTCTTTGCAGCTCACCTTCGGCGGCAATGATTTTGGCGCGACGTTCTCGCTCGCCTTCCGCTTCTGCGGCCATCGCCCGTTGCATTTCGCGAGGCAAATCCACGTTTTTCAATTCAACGAGGGTGACTTTAATGCCCCAAGCTTCCGTGGTCTTGTCTAAGATCTCTTGAAGTGCGTGATTGATTTTGTCGCGATTTTCCAAAATTTCGTCGAGTGTGAATCGGCCCATCACCGAGCGCAGAGTGGTCTGCGCCAATTGCAAGGTCGCAAAGTAATAGTCAGCCACCTTAGTGATCGCGCTTTCGGGTTCGACCACTCGAAAATACAAGACCGCGTCCACTTTCATCGAAACGTTGTCTTTAGTGATAACATCCTGGGGCTGCACATCCATCGTCACCGTGCGTGTGTCCACTTTAATGAGCCGTTCAATGATAGGTATGAGCAGAATCAAACCAGGGCCCCGCAGTCCAATCGATCGACCGAGTCTTAAAACCACACCTCGCTCCCATTCCGACAAAACGCGAACCATCGAGGCCAACAAAAATCCCACGATCAAAATGACAGGAATAAAAAATGTAATCGATTCCAATTCAAACCTCCTTAAGGCTTTGTACATATAAAGTTAATCCATCTCGGCGAAGAACTCGGACCTGTTCACCCACGTGCAAAGCCTTGTCGCTCACACACGTCCACAGCTCTCCACGCACCAGCACTTGCCCCGGTAGAGATTGAACTACACCTACGGCGCCCTCTAGCAGCGTTTCGTTGTCGCGGGCTCTCATTCTCAAAACTCGAGTCGCTAAAAAACCAAATGTTAAAAAAACGCCGGCCATTGCAAATGCTGAACCTGCAATCACAGGCCACGGCAAGGTGTAGCCATGAGTTTCAACGTCGAAGAGCAAAACACTGCCCACCACAAAACTGACCAGACCGCCAATTCCCAAGACACCAAATGCCGGAACAAAAATTTCAGCGACCAGCAATCCCAAACCCAAAAGGACGAGCAGCAGAGCTCCCCACACCACCTCTAGCTTCTGAAAGGCGGTGAGCGAAAGAATCAAGCCGATGGCTCCGACCACTCCGGGAACCATCATCCCCGGATGTGTGATTTCAAAATACAACAGCCCGAGGCTTCCGATAAATAAGAGGTAGGCAATTTCAGGATCGGAAACAAACTGCAAAATCTGCATTCTGGCGTCGACCGCGAAAATCCTTTGGCTCACCACGTGAATCTTTGTCGTGGTGAGAGGCTGAACTTTCACCTCGCGGCCCTCCGCCTGTTTTAAAAAATCTTCGACCGACGTCGCGACGATATCAATGGCGTTCATTTTCAAGGCTTCGGCGGCGGAAACTGATTTCGCATCGACCACGATTTGCCGAGCAAAATCTTTGCTGCGACCACGAAGTATCGAAATCCCCTCCAACCACGAAACCGTATCGTTGATAATTTTTTGGCGCAAATCGGAAGGCACGTCCTGACCCGAGTTCAAGATTGGCGTCGCCGCTCCTAAGTTTGTAGTCGCAAGTGCGCCATTGACGTGACAAGCGTGAAGTAAAATCGCGCCGGCACTTCCCGCATGCCCACCTTCGGGAGAAACGACGCAAAGATAGGGCCTGGGCGAGGCCAGAATCATCTCAACGATCGAACGCGCGACTTGCAAACTCCCACCGGGAGTGTTGATTTTCAAAAGGAGAGCTCCACACCCCTCAGCCGCGGCTTTTTTTTCGGCTCG
>CALCCV010000533.1 GCA_937900305.1 uncultured Pseudobdellovibrionaceae bacterium
GAGTTCAGACGTGTGCTCTTCCGATCTACTCGTCAATCTCTTCGGGCGTGATTTCAATTTCAAGATAGCCTTCATACAGATCGTCGTCCGAAGATTTTTCGGGCTCGTAATCTTTGGCCAAGATGCCATAGACGTCGGCTTTGATGCGAAGATTGATGTCTTTACTGATCAACTCAACTCTCACTCGCGGATGTTGCTTGGCGAGAGCTAACGCCGTTGACAAGATGCGATTGTCAGCTTTTTGCGGATCCAAATCGTGCGGAACTCCCGCCAACATTAAATCGGTATTGATGTAAACAACGGCTTCAGAATTATCCAGTTGAACACCTTGTGACAGCGAACCCTTGGCACGCAAAACGTCGATGAAACGAGAAAACTGACGGGCGTTGCGTCCGTTTTCACCTTGATCTCGTTTAAACTTATCAATTTCTTCGATCACCGAAATCGGAATATGGATATCCGCTTCGCCAAACTTCAAAATGGCTTGGGCATCGAAGAGAATCACGTTCGTATCGATGACTATTTTTTTTCGTTTGCTGTCGTTCGCAGAAGGTTTGGTTGTGCTGGCTTTGCTCAATGCGGTGGCCTTTCTGAGTCGTTTGAAAAGAAATCTTGGAGACCCGCGTGAGGATCTCTTCTTTTCAATCAGACATGAGTCAGAATGGCTTGTCTATATGATTTCGGAACTCAACGAAATTCTATCAGAGAATGTTGGAGACCAAGATGTCGCCGTCGTCAGTTTTGAGACTGGCACTGATGGTTTCGATGAATTTGACGAAGTGATGCAAAGCCACGTCGTTAATGGTGCCTTTCACGTAGTTGGCACCATGACGAACCACCCCTTCGGATTCAATCAATCGTGTATTTGTCACTTTGATGATGAACGGAAAATAGGTTTTGTGATTCATATAGACGCGAATGGCGACCTCTTCATCATATGTGAAATGTCCCGTCGAAGCTTCGGTGTCAAAAGCAATTCCGCGTTCAGAGATGTCGTAGATCGACACGCGGTACAAACCTCTTTCGGGCAAAACAACGAAGGCACCAATGAACTCGGTCAGCATGGTGCGTTTCACAACGCGGCGGTCACGTTGAATAATGGCTTGGCGCGCCTCGGTCATATCGAGCACCGATGGACTGCGGGAGTCTGCAGAGGTTTCAGTCAATGTCTCAGGAGGCCGATGTGGTCTGCCGGTTTTGCGTTCTGCCAGCTTTTGAGACAAGTCTAGAATTTTTGCCATTGAATCCCCCTGATCCTTCCTATTTTCGGCGATTTTGTGGCATTTCTGAACAGCCAATTTGAGTTTTCCGTTCAAACGTCCTATAGTGAATCGGTGAATAGGTTGAGCCTTGCGATTTTGATTAGTCTAATCTGCCACTTAGGTCTCATCTACGGAATATCGAAGATGTCCTATGATGTGCCTCAATCTGGTATGATCAACCTGACTGTGATCGATCGCCCAGCCGAGACCGATGAGACCTTTGACGACAAGCCCGCCAAACATCACGGAGATCGTCGCGTTCGCGTGAAAAATGAAACTCGCGCGCTGAAGCCGCCAGTGCTTTTCCCCTCCATCAGTCGGCCGACCTTGCCCGCGGAAGAAAGCACTCAGGCCAACGAAAAAGGCCCTGGTGAAGAAAAAAAACAAGTGGATGCGGATCCTCAACCGATGGATTGGCGACCATTGATTGATCGATCGCTCAATCCTGAAGATGACGACTTGAAAGTGGGTGGATTTGCCGTCGTCAACATGGATCAACACAAATACTATTCGTTTTTCAGTCGCATGTACAATCAGGTTTATCCCGAGTGGAATGCCAGCCTTCGCAAGCTGATTTTTGAGCAAATGACGGTCACGGATGTGATTCGCGATTTGGTCAATAAAAAACGCATCACCGAGGTTGAGTTTTGGTTACTGCCTGACGGAAAAGTTCATTCGGCTCACGTTATGAAAGAGTCCGGCGTGCAGGTTTTGGATGATCGCCACATGGATGCTTTTTTGAAAATTGCGATTTTCCCCAATCCTCCAAAAGATATGATGACCGAGGACGGATTTATCAAAATTCGGATCGTGTTTGAGGTCAGCATGAAGCCCGATGCAATTGCACGTTCCTCAGATGGCAGTGTGAATTAGTTGGGTGCAATCTTGCGCATTTTTTTTATTTTCGTTTTTGTGAGTTTGGGGTCAGCCCTCGCCATCAATTTTCTCGGCATCCCTTTTGGTTTTGATAGTTTTTGGCAGCATCACGGCTTGTGGTTTTTGGTCCTGGTTGCATTTTTTCCGCGGTTGACTTTGATTTTCGCGACTCCGTGGGGCGGTCTGTTTTGGTGGTTGGGACTTGTTTTTTTTCCACGGATTTTGGTGGCGTGTTTGGCGACCCTTTACTACTGGAATGAAAATCCAATTTTAGTGATCTGCGCTTGGCTGATGGCCCTCGGCGGAGAGTCGGCTGAGAAATATGCAGTTCGGCGACGAGTTCAAAAGCTATAACTGTAATAGGCGGCCGCGTTGGACGTCGAATTTGTTAATTCTTTGTCATCAAATTTTAAGTTCCAGGATTGAAGACGAGTGAACATGCCAAGCTTTGCTGTTGTCCACCTGTAACCAAATCCAAAACCGAAGCCAAAGCTGGGAGAGAACCTGGTCTCTTGTGTTTTCTGTCGCCCATAAGAGTATTCGAGGTCGTTGAAACTGGCGCCGAGCAATCCGGAAGTGCCCGCGTAAAAGTGCGACCAGAGCCAGTTGTATCCATATCCTGCACTCAAGGTGGCCGATCGGGCAGAGGCTTGGGAGAGCCCAGCCCGAAGGTTTGCCTCATAGCCGGTAGGAATGACTTCTCCAGAGAGAGAAAACTGTTGCAGACCAAAACCGAAAAGTAGGGACCCTGCATCTTCAGATTGGCGCCAGTTCGCTTGTGACACCATCGCGAGAGAGTATTCGGGATTGGCGCTGTAGAAAAGATTCATGGCTTGGCGAGCCGATTGCAATTCGGGCAATTTATAAATTTGGTCACTATCTTTGGGTTGCCAGTAATATCCCGAATAATCTTGATAAATGGCCTCGAGATTGAGTTGCGGACTCAGGGCAAAGTTGAATTGGTAATCAATCACGCGAGTTTCCCCGTACGTTCTAATTTGTCCGTCGTTCATTTTCATAGGCAGTTTGGCGCTGGCCGTGAGCTTTCCCAAACTTATCGCGAGAAAATAAAATGAAGTGTTTGTCGATTGAAAATTGATGTTTTCGGCTTTCGTAGTCAGGTGAAGACCGAGCGTCGAGGTGCCACTCCCGATCGTTGGCTCAAATCGAGTATTTGACTTTTCAGCCTTGGTCTTG
>CALCCV010000534.1 GCA_937900305.1 uncultured Pseudobdellovibrionaceae bacterium
GCAACGTTCGATCATAGGTTACCCCCCAAAGAAAACTATTTTGGTCCAATTGAATGCTTTCTAAATGCCAAATCAAATCTCGAGCGTTCTCAGAAAAGCAGGAGAGCGCGCCACTCGCCGCGAGCTTCACTAAGGTCGATTTCGACAAGGATGTGCGACGAATGAAATCTCGCAGAGACAGAAAAGAACCTCCGCGTTCGCGCACCGTTTCGATCTCTTGCAGATGACTCTTTGCCACTCCGGCCAAAGAACAAAAACCGACTCGAATCGCCCAAGCGCCAGGTTTCAGTGGCTCGGCTTCGAGCGTGTAATCATAGTTAGAAGTTTGTACACTCAGCTCGCGAATCCCGACACCATGCCTCTGGGCATCCGCGATCAAAATGCGAGGCGGGTAGAAACCCATCGGTTGCGAATTCAAAAGTGCGCAAGTGAAGGCGGCTGGTTGGTGGCGCTTCAGGTAACAGCTGGCGTAGGTCAGTAAAGCAAAACTCGCAGCATGACTTTCCGGAAAGCCATAGGACGAAAATCCTTCGATCGTTCGATAAACTTGCTCTGCATATTCATCAGTGATGCCATGTTTTTTCAAGCCAGCTAAAATGCGTTCACGCACATTTTGCATCAGCCCTTGCTTCACCCACCCAGAGGACATAATTCTTCGCAACTCATCAGCTTCACCCGCTGAAAATCCCGCGGCCACGACACAAACTTTCATGACTTGCTCTTGAAAGATGGGAACTCCCAACGTGCGCTTCAAAATCGGTTCGAGATCGGGATGAGGATACTGAACCTTTTCTTCTCCTTTGCGCCGTCGCAGATACGGATGCACCATGCCCCCTTGCAGCGGGCCTGGACGAATCAACGCCACCTCAACGACCAAGTCATAAAAATTTTTAGGTTTCATGCGCGGCAAAGTTTGCATTTGAGCTCGAGATTCAATTTGAAAAACGCCGATGGTGTCTGCCCGACCAATCATCTCGTAGGTGGCCTCATCGTTCGGCGGAAATTTCGAAATATCCCAATCTTCGCCCCCGTGTTTTTTAAGAAGCTTGAGAGTTTGACTCAAAGCTGTCAGCATACCGAGGGCCAAGACATCGACCTTCATCAAACCCAAGGTGTTCACGTCATCTTTGTTCCACTGAATGACATAACGTTTGTCCATCGTGGCGCGCTCCACAGGAACTATCTCTTCAATGGGATCTTCAGAAATTAAAAAACCGCCACTGTGGATGCCGAGGTGACGAGGAAATCCTTTCAGCTCCTGCGCCAAAGCCAATAGGTATTCCCACTCTGAAACATTCAAGCCCGACTTGCGGCTCACCTCTGGATTTGTAACTAACCGAGAGATTCCGTCGCGACCCATGAGTTTGATCATTTCATTCACGATGTTGAGTTTCACGCCAAAAACTTTCGCGGCTTCGCGGAAAGCCATTCGCGATCGGTAACGAATGACCGTGCAAACCATTGCCGCTTTGTTCAGCCCATACTTTTCGTAAATGTGCTGAATCACTTCTTCGCGGCGCTCGTGTTCAAAATCAACATCAATATCCGGTGGTTCGCGCCGCTCGCGAGAAATGAATCGCTCAAAGAGCAATTCAAACTGACTCGGGTCCACCGCCGTCAGGCCGAGTGCAAAACACACCACCGAATTTGCCGCAGATCCACGCCCTTGGAAAAGAATTTTTTGACTGCGAGCAAACTCGCAGATCTCGAGCAGCGTGAGAAAATAATCTTCGTATTCCAAATCTTGAATCAATTTCAATTCGTAATCGGCTTGAGTTCGCACCTTCTCTGGCACCTCTTCGAAGACCTGTGTTTCAAACCTTCGAAGCAAGCCCTCCCTCACCAATTGACTCAGCCGTTGCGAGATCGTCATTTGTGCCGGCAGCTGAGTTCGTGGATACCGATAGCGAAGCTGAGACAAACAAAACTCCACACCTCCGGCAATTCGGACTGTGCGTTCAATTAAATCGGTGCGATCCCGCCACAGATGAGCGACCTCTGCCACTGGCTTGAGATAACGTTCGCTGTTTTGCAAAAGCTTCGTCTTTGCCTCGCGCAAAGTGGTGTGATGCAAAATACATGTGAGCACATCCAACAGTGGCTTGCGAGTTGGAATGTGCATCAGCGGTCGCAGCGTCGCGACTAGCTGAGCTCCCGACTCCCGCTCTAAGTTCGCAGCCGCCAGCCAGTGAAAGTGCGACTCCCAAGTGGAATCTCGCAACACCGGCAAAAACAATCGTTCGCGAAAAACGCTTTGCAACTGATCTAAAACATCTTTGTGCCAAGCCGGCAGATAAAAGGCATAAAGATCTTGGTGATGAGCTAAAACTTGCTGCAAAGAAAGATGACAATGCGTTTTCAAAGTCCCCTGTTTGCTCAAGGTCACCAAACGACAGAGATTCCGATACCCCTCCTTCGTTTGTGGAATTAAACTGATCACGGGACCTTCGACCAAATGCATTTCGGCTCCTACAAGATATTTGAACGAACTCTGGGCCACGGGGCTGGCTTCAAAAAACGAAGGACTTTGAACCGTGTTGTATCCGCGCACGATCCCGTACAGTCCATTGCGGTCGCACAAACTCAATCCCGCATATCCCAATCGAATCGCCTGATCCGTCATCTCCTCCGGGTGAGAAGCTCCCTGCAAAAAGGAGAAATTGGACCGGCCAAGGAGTTCCACATAAGCGTGGGTCATCTCCTTGCCGGGGCGGTGGAGGGAAGACCCCCCAGGCCGCGGGTCTTGGGGAAGATGCGCCCCAGGGGGTTGGATGGGGATGGTGGAGGAAGGTTTGGCGGGACTCATACTTACATATTTTTTATATGTGTAAATGATATGTAAATCAATGTGTAAAAAGAGATCCTGGACTAAAAATATTTTTTAAAAAAGCGGTCCGCGGCAAGTCCTTGAAACTGCGAAGCAACTCTCCCAATCCAAAAAAAATCGTCGCTAGACAAGCTAGTGAATGTCATCAATTTTTTGGTCCAACGCCACAGAAACGGGCGTTAGCTTCTAAAAAACCAGAATTTTTTAGGCTCAGCGAAGACGCAAGCCAGATTTTCTGAAGAAGACCACCGGTAGAATGGTTTAACAATAGTTTCCCCGAAAAGTTAGATTTCAAAACGCAACTCTGGACTAAAGATGCAGAGCTGCCAGCAGTCGCGCCATGCGCTGACCATCGGCCTGCACAGAGTCGTCGACGAATTTCAAAATCACTTCGCGCAGAGCTTTTTTCAGACCTGGCATCGAGGCCTCGTGGACCGTGAAGACAGAGGTGAAAAAAAACTCGCTCTCGGAATTGAGAGCCACTTCGGCCCGCTTGCTGGCTTCGGCTGCTGAATCCTTAAAGAGAAATTTTAACAGTTCAGTTTTTTGATCGTGCTGAATAATTAAATGTAAATCTTGAGGAAAATAGATCGTCTCCGCAGTCCCATCTGACGAACGAGATTCGAGGACTAAACCCGCGTTGATCAAATGATCGAGTTCGGCCCGCAAGACGTCGTCGGGCAGTTGAGTGCGAGTCTGCAGTTGTGACCAAATTGCCGGGCGTTCAGGACCACCGCAGGCGGCATAAACCATCGCGGAACGAAGACTGCGCAGAACTTCATGAACTTGAGGTTCTTCGTCAGATTGCAACTCTCGGCGAGATCGGCGCCATGGTTTTTGTCGCAACTCTTCAATTGAGCGTCGAATATTCTGAGGATCCAAATCAGGAAATAGATCGGGTTCTTCAAAAGCCACCAGCATGCGAAAAAGTTTGCGACCCGGTGCCGGGAGCTTCAGCGCTTTTTCAAAGGCGAAACAGGATTGAATGCTTAAACGCCTTCGGCCCGAAATCACATCGCTGGGAAATCCGCGCGCAAAACCAGCGGCGCGCGCGAAGTCTGAAAAATTCAAAGATTTTTCAGCGAGATAGTTTTTCAAAAAGCTTCGGTAGTCTCCCGAAGTGCGAACCTTTTCCCACTCCGTGACTTCCAGAGTTTTTCCGCTGTTTTTAGTTACCAAAAGAAACGGCTCCGTGGAGGGGAGAAATGCATGAGTCCAAATCCATTTGGGGCTTTGAGCTTGAAAACCATCCGCCACCCATTCCATCGAGTTCAAAAGAGAAGTCTCCGTCGCCAATGCTCAAGCTGCCGATCTTCTGACCACTTTTATTGGTGATAAGGATGTCTGCGACGCTGTAAGTTTGGCGTTGCTCAGCTGTGCATTCTGGAATCGAAACGGCTGTTTGAATTTTGATCGAATAGGTTCTGCCGTCGACAAAGCAGGTGAGACGGCTGGCCTCGAGATCTACCGTCGGCGAACAAGTCCGCATAGACACCGCGCCAGCTGAAAAAGAAGTGAGGACTAAAACGAGCAAAGTTGCGAGATTTTTTTTCATAAGAACTCCATGTAAAAGGTTGTTGAAATCTCTTTTACAGATGCGCAGCATCAATTTCCAGGAATAAAGCTAGTTCCGTCGGGATCTTGTCGTCAACTGACGACATTGACAGAGTTATTGAGAAGATTTTACAACGCCCCCCACTCGTCCTCAAAATGCCCCAAGGGCCTCGGCCCTAGGCCCAGGAGGTCTCGTCCTATTTATTTCCATCCTCTTTCGACCGAAAGGTTCGAAAGGTCCGAGTTGCTTAACCAACCAGAGGAGTCTGCAAAATGAGTCAAGAAAAGCCAGTCAAACTTGAGATCGAAGGTAAATCCTATGAATTTCCTGTCACGAAAGGCAGCGAAAATGAAAAAGGTTTCGATATATCGTCACTGCGGGCAAAAACGAACTACATCACCATGGACAATGGCTACGCCAACACTTCTGGCTGTCAAAGTGCAATTACAGATCGGAAGAGCGTCGTGTAGGGAAAGAGTGTCTTCGCCTGTGTAG
>CALCCV010000535.1 GCA_937900305.1 uncultured Pseudobdellovibrionaceae bacterium
CCTCGGGCGAATTTGGTGGCATCGGCATCGAGATTTCGATCCAAAACAATATTCTGACCATCATCTCTCCGATCGAAGACACTCCGGCGTGGGAAGCGGGCATCAAACCTGGTGACAAAATCATCGCCGTCGACGGCACCTCAACTAAAGGCCTAAGCCTGGTGGAAGCCAGCCAATTGATGCGTGGAAAAAAGGGCGCCAAAATTATTTTGCGAATCGTCCGCGACAATGAAGAAGAGCCCAAAGACATCACCATTGTTCGCGGCAACGTGAAGCTTCGCTCGGTAAAATACACTGATCTCGGTGATGCCTATGCGTACATCAAAATCACGAGCTTCATTGAAAACACCTCTAAAGATCTTGAAAAAGCGCTTGAGGAACACAAAAAGAAAAACAATCGCATCGCCGGTGTGCTCGTCGATCTTCGCCGCAACCCCGGTGGCCTGCTAGACCAAGCCATCAAAGTTTCAGATCTGTTTTTAAAAGAAGGTATCATCGTTTCCACCATCGGACGCGAAAAAGAGAAAAAAGAAGTCGCAATGGCGACCAAAAAAGGCAAATACACCGATTTCCCGCTGATCATCCTGGTGAACGAATCCTCAGCCAGCGCCAGTGAAATCTTTTCGGGAGCTGTCCAAGACAACAAACGTGGTCTCATCGCGGGCGAGCGCACCTTTGGCAAAGGCAGTGTCCAACAAGTCATGCAACTCGGAGATGGCAGCGGCTTAAAAATCACCGTGGCCCGCTACTACACACCCAGCGGAATTTCAATTCAGGCCGAAGGCATCACCCCCGACATCCTGATCGAAGAAGTTGAACCCGAAGCCTTTTCAAAAGCCATCGTCAAAACAAAAACCACCCGCGAAAAAGACATTCAAGGCCACCTCCGCGGTGACCGCGAGAAAAAAGAAGAAGCGACCAAAAAAGCTCTGCCTCTAGACGAAAAAGGTGCCACGGCCTGGTGGAAAGAGCTAAATCAAAAGAAAGACGCCGAGCTCACTCCCTACGAAAAACTCTTCAAGACCGACTACCAGGCCTACCAAGCCTTCGGTTACTTGAAAGCTTGGAAACAACTGAAACAAATCAATTGATCCCTCGCAAAAGCGCAAAGGACTTTGGCCCCAGCAAAGTCCTTACAACAATGTGACGGACACTTCTAGCACCTCTTTCATTAGCCCTTGTCTATTTTCTCTATTTCGCATTCAATGCCTTCATGAAGCATCTCTATCTTGTTACAGGAAGTAGTACCGGAATTGGCTTTGCCATTTGCGAACACCTATCAAAATCTGGTCACACTGTTTTGGCTGGCTTTCGTAAACCCGCTGATAAAGCGAATTTATTAGCCTTAGGTAGTGGTATTCTGCCCATCGAACTGGATGTAACAAACGAAACGCATTTGGCCCGCTTGCCCACCGCCATCGAATCCAACATGAAAGGTCATGATCACTTTATCTTAGTGAACAATGCCGGAGTCGCCGTCTGGGGACCTCTGGAAGAAACTCCCCTCGACGACTATCGAAAACAATTTGAAGTGAACCTCTTCGGTAGCATCCGCGCTATTCAAGTCTGCTTACCAAACTTAAGAAAATCAAAGGGCCGCATTATCAACATCAGTTCTATAAGTGGTTTAATGGCCTCACCATTTATGAGCCCCTATTCGTCCTCAAAGTTCGCAATGGAAGCCATCGCTGACTCCCTAAGGATCGAACTCCTGAATCAAGACATCAAAGTCATCAACATCAATCCAGGGCCCATCAAAACTCCGATATGGAACAAAGCTCTTGAATCGGAAAAAGCACAGATTCCGAATCCGACTTCCCGATACAGCCACCAAATGAAAAAATTTAAAACGCAGATTGAGAAAGCCGTTGAAAACGCCCCGACTCCAGCTGCTGTGATCACCGCCCTAGACGAGGCGGCCAACAACGCAAATCCCAAATTCAACTATGTTGTCGGCAATTTAAATATTCGATTCGCTATTCGAATAACAAAGTTTCTGCCAAAACGGTGGCTGGTGTACTTGATTCGACGAGTTTAAATCGCCGAACTCACTCTGGTCTTTAAATGCTCCCATTATTAGTCGAATTATCAGGTGCTATGCGATTTTTTCTAGGCTTCCTATTGCTAGGAGGTCTGAACTCTTGGGACTCATCGACCGCTGGACAACTCACCGTTTTTGAAAAGCTTGTATCTGTAGTGAAAATTTCTGGCGCTCGTTTTTCTTGCCTGGACCTCAGTTTAGGGTTTCCATCAGGCCCGATGGTTCGCAAAAGTTCCGTTTTAGGACTGGCAAGAATGTCATCGTAGATCTTCTTGTTAGCATTCATTCTCGCCACAGTTTGCGCTAAATTATCTGCGCAAATTTTTCCAGCGCATTTTTGCAAAGCTTTTAATTCCGAAATCTTCTTCGCAAAGTAAGACTCCATACGGCCACGAGCTTCCACACTTGCTTCCTTTTGCAAAGGCAACGTTTCAAATAAAGCAATGGCCTCGGCAAGATGCGCTTCATAGATTTTAAAAATTTTTGCCTGACTCGCCATTTGTGCGTCGAAACTAAGATTTCCATACATTTGAATTCTGCTAGCCATGTCATCCGCTATCTCTTTGAGTTTTCTTTGCATTTCTGCCACCTGCTTAAGAGCATCAGTTTCCAAATCGTGCTCTGAAACTGCCGCTCCTCCCGCATCACTAGCCAGATCCACTTGATATTTGTCCCATGAGTTCACATTGGAATTTCGACCATCGCCGGGGTGATAGTCCACAGGCCCATACTCACCAGGCCGAATCGTGTACTTCGAAGTGAAATTCACATTCTTCCGCTCACCCGTGGTTGTTAAGCCATTATTTTCTAAGACAACTTTTTGATCCGCTTTAGAATTAACAACAATATCCAACTCTCCGTTGGGGATATTTTGTTTAAACTGAATGGTGTCATTTTCACCAAACTTTAGGACCTGCGGACTCTTCCCAGGATAAATACACTGATCAGGCCTATCTACATTTGCGCACCAGCGCTCAATGCCTTTCTCACGGACGAGAAAAATTTTGTATTTGGCATCTCTTTCAGGGTGCTTAATATTTAATGCAATTGTCGGTATGGCTATGTCGGTGGCGCCAGCAACATTTTCATAGCCAAAGGAAGTATCAATTTCGAACTTCCCTGTTTTCACCGAACTCACAATCGGAGAACTGCAAGTTTTCGCTGCCCCCTCACCCTCATTCAAAGTGAGTGGCTCTGTGCTCCCAGACCTTTCGCGGCCCTGAGGAACCGAAGAATCGGAGAAGTTAGGCTTAGAAGCTGAGGGAGTTCCAGCTTCTATATTCTTTTTCAGTTGACGAATTTTTTTGCAAGTCGAACCGCCTTTGAGTTTCGAGCTAACCGTTTTTTCACAAGTCTGGAAAACACCCTCTATCTGTTCCCCTTGCATTTTGTGAAACTGCTCGCAGGCAGTTCCCAAACTCATGTCGTTGGGTGAATACACTCTCGTCAGAAGAGGTGAGTCATTTGAAGCCTTACATTCATCGTAAACATCCTGCAGCCACTGCATACCCGCGTCTGTGACGCATCCACCGCTGGTATTGTTCGAACAAACAAGTTCATCGCCAGGCGCTCCGGCTAAGGCGATTCCACAGTGGCCTCGTTTTATAGTTTTACTTTTGTCTGTAAGTTTCGCTTTCAACCGTTGTGCTTCGGCATCCTCGGTGCACTTGTTAGGATTTAAAATCTTAAATCCGTCTGCAGCTAACGGAGCGTAGTCATTCCAGGAGCTCGGAATGTCACTGGGGCAACCATTTGGAAAACTGTACATATTATTGATGCAGGGGAAACTTCCGGCCGCGTAAGCCTCAAACATCGTTTGAAAAAAGGAGCTGGTTTTGTGACCCTGCTTCATTTCTGTTTCTAATTCGGCAGCAAGGGTGACAGCTTCTCGCAAAAACTGCTTTGCTTTCGCCCGATCAGTCACATAAAGAAGATTCGTCGTTTGCAATTGTTGCTTTGTTGAACTTTGCATTTTTGCAGAACTTTTTTTTGCCAAAGCTCCCTGCGAAAAGCCAAATGCGAGTGCCATTCCTAAAGACGAACAAAGAAATAATTTATTCATACGACTTCCCATATCTCAAAAAACTTTTCTAAAATCCTGAAAAGACTCTAGTGTTACTTTAAAGATATCGGAAATTTTGAAAGAGTGCACAAGGTCCGACGACCTTAGCCTGGCTTTCTAGACGGAAAACCAGGGTGGATCCATTAAAAAATCTAAATTCCAGGTCCTTCTGGCTCGTCTCGCTTCGGCTCGACCTCTTTGATTTGTGCTTTGTCGGTCAGGTACTTCACAACCTTTTCTTCGGTGATCGTGTAAGTCAGACGGCTGAGAGATTCGGGTTTTGAGTAAAAGTCGCGGATCTTGTCGATTTCAATTCCAGTTTGCGCGGCGTATTCGCTGAATTTGGCGTCGACGTCTTCCCGTTTGCAGACCAAATCGTGTTTGCGGGCGACGGCATCGATAAGGAATGAGACTTGCACCATTTCGGTGGCGGTGGCGCGAAAGTCTTGATCCCATTTGGCAACGTAAGATTCAATTTCATCGGGAGCAACTTGGTTTTCAGTGAATCGTTTGCGAAAATCTTCTTCAAGATTTTTCTTCTGCTCCTCAACCAATTTGGGTGGCACTTCGAGGACGTTGGCCTTGACCAAGGCTTTCAACAGATTGTTTTTGTATTTGTCTTCGATCCGCTTTTGTTCTTCTTTTTGAAGATCGTCGATGACTGCGGTTTTAAGGCTTTCGAAGGTTTCCATTTTCAAAGTTTCTTTGACGAAATCGTCAGTGAGCTCGGGCAGAACGCGTTTTTTGAGTTCTTTCAATTTCACTTTGAATTGGACGGCCTGGCCAGCCAATTCTTCGGCGTGATAGGGAGTCGGGAATTTGAGATCGAGCGTCCGCTCCTGACCAATTTTCATACCGACGATGCCCTCTTCAAATCCCACAATAAAGCTATTCGAACCGAGTTCGAGCTGGTGATCGGTCCCTTGACCGCGCTCGAGTGGAGCGCCGTTCACGAAGCCTTCGAAATCCACGACCGCTACGTCTCCGTTTTGCGCGGGACGATCTTCCAGAAGAGCTTCAATCTTGGCGTGGCTATTGCGAATATTTTCGATCACTTTTTCGAATCGCTCGGTGGGAGGCAATAGCTTTTCCCGCTCAACGACCAGACCTTCATATTTTTTCAGCTCAACCTCAGGCCGAACATCGAAGTCGGCCGTGAAATTGAAAGGTTTGTTTTCTTCGGCGTCTTCGAATTCAAACTCAGGATAGGTGATGGGTTCCGCTTTGGCGTCTTCGAGGGCCTTTGGATAATTGCGTTGAATGAGTTGTTGAGAAACATCGACTTGCACTCGGTCTTTGTACATCGATTTGACTGTTGCCAGTGGGGCTTTGCCTTTGCGGAAACCCTTGATACTTACTTCCTTCTGAATGTCAGCGAAGACTTCATTGAAAGCTTGGTTGACCACTTCGATGGGAAGCTCAACATGGATTTTTCTTTGCAGTTTAGAAACGGTGTCAACTTTGGTCTTCACGGTCGGCCTCCCGAAAAAAGAGATAGAGATAAGGATAAGGAAAGATGCGACGAAAATAATGCTCTGTTTAACAAAACGTTGGATCATAGGGAAATCACAAATTTAGGTAAATGAATGACTCTGCGCTCCATGATTCATCTTTCACATTCAACGACACTGTCCGAATGACGTTTTCACCTTCGATTCATTTCGTGAGCGGCAAAGGCGGCGTGGGAAAGTCCACCTTCGCTCTGGCGCTGGCCCAGCGTTTTGCTGCCTCGGGCCAGCGGACCGTGATGGTGGAATTGGGCGAGCAAAGCTATGCGGTTCGCGCTCTCGAAATTCCGCTCGACCCGGGCTACGTTCCCAAAGCCACCGCCTATGGCTTCGAACTGGCGCTGCTGGAGGGCCTTGACTGCCTGAAGGAGTACGCAGCTCATCTGCTTCGCTCGCAACGACTTGCGAATCTTTTATTAGAAAATAAAACGCTCCGCACGTTCATCAACGTCGCGCCCGCACTTCGTGAAATCGCCATTCTGGGGAAGGTGACCAGCCATTTGCGCCAACACGGCCCTTCGTTGACCGCCGACAAAGTCGTAATCGATGCCCCGTCGACCGGGCACTTTCTTTCCCTGTTGCGAGCGCCGCGAGGTCTGTCTGAAACGGTGAAGTTCGGTCCCATGGGCGAACAGAGTCGCTCTATCCAAAAGGTTTTGGGGGACTCCAATGCGGTGGCCTACTGGGTGGTCTCGTTGCCTGAAACCTTTGCCGTCGAAGAAAGTCAGGAGTTAATGCAAACTTTGAAGCAGGAGTTTTCAAT
>CALCCV010000536.1 GCA_937900305.1 uncultured Pseudobdellovibrionaceae bacterium
TGGCAAAGTCAATACACCTCATTAAAATTGCAGCAGTCGTTCACCAATTGGTCGCCCTCTGTCGGTGCAGTATGGGCGTCGGAACCAGACGAAAAAAAAGGCCAGGCCTTCACGGCTGGAATTCGCAGTCGAGTCGGCGATATCAACTGGTTGATCGATCACACCGAACTTAAAAATTTTCGCAGCTGGGTTTTTAACAAGGACGGTTTGAAAGACTTGACCCTGCAAACCGCCGAATCCTCTTTAAACATTTACGCAGCGGTTCCGGTGTCGAACCCAACGTCTTTGAATCTTTCTTTTTTGCAAAAGCGATATTTGCAACAAAACAGTGACCGATTGGGAAAGCTCCGAAGCTCGACGGCATTCCCCTCTCTCTTTTGGTTCAACGATTTAACCTGGAATATCGACGATCTGGAAAGTCATCAATGGACCAGCGAATTTCGTCGAGTGACCATTGGTCGCGAAACCAGCTTGCAACTCGATACTCATCAGCAAACCCTTCGCGGCGCCACTCTGTCTTACGAAGAGCGAGAAGAAGACATTTCTACGCGTGGAATTTCGTGGCTGCACGATTTTCTCACTCCTGAAAACAGTCTCACTCTCTCGCTGGCTCGGCGGTACCGAGCCATTTCTGGCCACATCGCGATCGAATGGAGCGACCAATCAGGATGGAGCTCTCGAGTTCTCGTCACCTCATCGGTCTTTGATCCGTCAACGCCCTCGTCGCCGGGCGCGGCGCGAGCTTCGTCTGAGGGAATATCGCACCGAGGCCTCGTGAAATTTATTTTCTTTGAAGATTCCAATCGCAATGATGCTCGCGATCTGGGCGAACGCCCCCTCAGCCACATTCGTTTGCGCAATTTGAATTCAGGGCGCGATTACATCAGTGACGAAAAGGGAGTGGTCGAAATCTTTCCACTTCCCACCTATGAAACACTTCGTTTTGAAATCGTGATGGAATCGATCAGCAACGTCACTCAGCGCCCAGTCACCGAAAAATTCAACTTGATGCTGGCCGCGGGTCAAACGATCGAACAACTGGTGCCCGTTCGTGAAAGCTACGACTTGCAAGGGCGAATGGCCGAAAACTCCTGCGCCAAATTGATTCCGCTGGTGTTGACCAGCAACTCCACCCCCAGATCGTGGTCGACGATGACTTCTCTGCAAGGCGATTTTGATTTTAGCGATATTCCGTCAGGCACATACTCTCTCAGAGTCGATGAAAAATTTCTAACTGAACGGAAGATTCACACAAATCCCGCCACTCTCAACTTTCAAATCAGCGAAGATTCGGCTCCGACGGATCTTCTCTTTCAGCTGACTTGCCCAAACCCCGAATAAAATCTCGCGTGGTCATCAGCGTAACGGATTCGCTCTCGCCATCGAAAACCAATTTCAACTCTCCCGATTCGAGTTGCTGTCGGAGCTGAAAAAC
>CALCCV010000537.1 GCA_937900305.1 uncultured Pseudobdellovibrionaceae bacterium
GCAAGAGATATTTTTTTAGTAAGCTAGCAATGGTCGTTGCCGGTGCTTTGTTTTTAATTCCTTCAGCGAAGGCACTAGAACCACAAGTCATCGACACCATTGTTAATGTGGATCTTCCGGGAAAGGCAAATGGTGATGTCTGTAAACTTATGCGGCAAATGGGCGCCATAGGCGCCGTGCCTGCGAACGAACCTGAAGAGTTTATCAATGATGAAGGAAGGGTAAAGGTTTTATGGAGTTGGGCCTCCCACCCCGATGATCCAAATTACTGCTTGGTACCAAAGCCATTCATGAAGATCGGACTCTGGCAAGGTCTTGTCGCTGCAATTTACAATCGCAGATTTGCAATTCGTGAACAACTTTTGGATATCAAAGTAAAGACATGCCATAGCTGTAACTTCGGTGTTGAGCCCTACGTATTTAAAAGCGCAGTTGAATTTAATCCTTCGACGAGCTATTCAAATTTACGACCGGACTTGATCGAAAAGTATTTTATCTTCATTGGTAAAGATCTTAGTTTTAAAAATCCGGTTCAGATTCCCAGTGATCTCGATCAGTACCTCCATGAGATCGGTTTGCCCTCGACCTATAGCTTGCCTGAACGTTTGATGCCCCCCAGTGGCATTGAGTTTTTTAAGATCACCAGGAGTGATGTGCTAAATCTGCTTCGGGAATTGACGTCAGACAATAATTTTCAGGCGACCTCTCAACTTCCTCGCTATAGGGAATTTGCGCGCGAGTGTTTTTCAGGTCTCGGAAATCATGACTTCAGTGGCGATTTATTGTTGTTTCCAGAGAAGCAATATAGCTTTCCGAACTCTCCACACTTAAAGAGCGAATCCCGCATCGTCTACCATCCTTCGGAATTTGATCTCGAATCGGCTGGTCTGGCTAAGTTCGGATGTCGGCTCAATAGAAACGGAAATATTCCTTCACACGCAGTACAATTTTGCTCCAAGAAATGGTCGGTCGATCACGGTGACGTGAAAATACAAATTGTTCCTATGCGAAGCTGGACCGATTTTAAGACTTGCATTGACGATTACTAGAACAATTCATAAATTGAGATTGCAAGTTCATATGTTGAATGTCTAAGGATCCTAACCGTTCTCCAGGTGGAGAACAGATACCCGAAAGTGGAGAACATGTTCTCCACAGATTTCTTCAGACCCATAAATTCAGGAGTTTAGCTACCGAGAACAGTAAAAGAGCGGTTCGAAGTTCGTCCCCTAGGGCGCACCACTAGTCAAGCTATGCGAACACAAACTTGTGGTCGCGGAGCGGGGCAAGGTGGAGGACTTTAGGGAAGCCTGGTCCTTCGTTTTTTTCTTCTGACTACCTGTAGAATTGAGCGCAAAAGGAAAGACCCGCTCCGCATTCGAAGCAGTACAGTACGTGCGAAATTTCTTAGGTAAATCCATTTTACAAAAGTTCCTGTAAGTTACCAATGCTTCCGATATAATCGAACCAAGCTCATTGCTCCACATCGCCCCTTCCCTTTCTAAGTGACGCAGTAAAATCATTGAGAGAACTGTATAGTCTTGTGACAACTCTTGGAAATTTGTACTTTCGTTAAAAGGCCTTCCTCGTGAGCTGAACTCTTTTGTGATATAAAGGTTGGCATAGCCGAGGTTTTTGCATGAAGGTCATTTTTTTTCGCATCTTAAGCACATTGCTGATTCTAACTTTAGGGTCCATCGCATTTTCAGGATCTGTACAAGATAGCTCGCAGTCGCCCTTTCAAGTGCCTTGGCGAATTTTGACAAAGCCAACCGTTTCGCTTGAGGAGTGTGTGCTGTCAATTGAGACCGCGGTCCCGCAACTTAAAGTCCTGCAAAAAATCGAGGGCCTTAACACCCAAGAATTTCTCGCGCAATTCGATGACAGCCACCTGCAAACCGTGAAATCGAATGCCTGTGTGGCGAATGTCTATCGCGTGCAGGTCCCATCCAACCATGACCGCGGAATATTTTTGGATTTTTCGCACATGGATTCTCTCGGGCGGAATTGCTACTTGGGAAGCACCAGCGAAGCTAGTGCTAGAGTGCAGGCGAGCGACCACGCGAATCTATCTGGCCTGCAGACCAAAGATCATATCATCATCGGTGATACCATCCGATTCAAAGTCCAAATTGGAACTCAAGCCCAGATCTCTGCGTATTTAAAACCTTGTACTTTTGAATTTCTGGATCTCTTTAAAGTTAAAAAATGCGACGTCACTCTGATCTCGACGGCGGAACAAGATGATGACGCGCTCATCGCGATTGATAAGTACTGGCGCAGCGAAAACCGCCCAGCCAGACTTATTGATTGCTCGGCAAAAACGTACAATCGAGTCATCAACTCCTGGCAACAGTATGTGACTACAGCCAACGTAAAACTAGCAGAGCTTTTGATATCAAAACAAAGGCCGCTACTCACCATCAAAGCCACAAGTGGCTCCGTGCGGCTCGGCGGAAGCCTCTTGCCGTATCAACATTGGTCTGGGCAAGTCGGAATTGAATTTTTGGATGTCGGTCTCTCGATGGAACTCTGTGATGCTTCCATTGTTCAGTTCTCTCGGCCCGGAGAAGTCGAGACTCAAATTTCAGGTTTGGGTGGACGATGGTGCCCTTGGGGCGTCGAAGTCAAGCAACTCAGGTGTGAAGACACAGCCGACATCCTTAACGAAGCAGCTGTTATAATTCAGCCATTACAGATGACCGAAGCCATAGCAAACTATTGCTCAGAGCTAGACTCGGGATATCCCTCCAACCTCTGATATTTCTTTAAGGTAAAACCGAAACCAAAGTATTCTTCTAGTCGCCGAATAACTTGGGATCGGTTCACAGCCGCCAAGTGATTCAAGATACAAGCCCACAACTCAAAAAGCAGATCATTCAGACCTTTTTAAAGCGCATAGAAATACTTCCCGAAGGCCTTCGTATCGGCTTTATCCTCAACCGGGAGCATTTCGAATCAAGACACACAAGAAATTTCTGGGAACTTTACCGGCAAAACACAAATCAACCTTGTTTTAGATAATCGAGAAATGACTTTAGGTTGCTACACAGCCGTAGCCCTACCGTTGACCGTTGCACATTTGGTCGCACTGGGACTTGAAATAGATGGTTTCAGCAAAGATAAATCGGTGCCTTTTTACGCTCGTTAGCAACCCAGGCTCGAACTAGGCACGCGTCCAAGTGGGCGCCCAATCCAGCTTAATGAATCCACAGCTGACCGACAAATTTTAGATAGAGGCCCGTCGCTGTCCAAAACCTGAACATCTGTACACTTCGAAAAGCATTTCCCGCGCAAGATCCTACCTGGCGAGGCAAGGAACACTGCTGAACAACGTCTGGTAGCCTCTGCCAAGCCCGTCTCTGGCATAGTCCCTGCTTGAAGAATGCATATGCCCAGACAGTTCTTTGCCCAATTCCTAGTCCAATTCTTGATTTTCGTAATGGAATCTCAATCGCTGGCCAACTCCTGCAGCCACCTATTTTCTCTGCCCAACCAGTTGCCGGTGGCGGTTGCGGCTGCGCAAGGGACTGATTCTCAAAACGAGCCGGGCACAAAGCCAACCTTAAGCTCGATTTCACCCCAAGCCTCAGAGGATTTGCTGGCTTTGCGGAAAATATTTGGACGCGAGTTGCGCGTGGCCACTTCGTTTGAAATCGAATATGTCAATCGTGATCAGAGCCGGCAATGGCACAGCTATATGGGAATGGAATTGGCCTTCATGGATCAATTCGACAGTTATGGATTTTGGCTGCTTCGTACACCTGACAAAACAATGCACTACACTCTGGACGCAGGCCTGCCGATGGCCAAGAAGATCGCCGCCAATCTGCTGCCACAGTTTGTGCCCTTGGGTATGTCAGTGTCCCAAGACGGCCGCAAGTTCGTCGGCAGTAAAGGAGCTCATCCCACACCCAAGCAATTGAACGAGGAAAACTCTCTGCAAGAAGAAAAATCTGCCGCCATCTTTGTTGGTGCCCTGAACGGTGCCATGACGGCAATGTTCGGTGGGGTCACATCGATCGAATTTGTGGAGTTTCTGGCTCGTGGAGAAATTCCGATTCCACTGACAAGGTCTTATGGCACGAATGTCGAAATTGGCCGCAAGGTTTTGCACCTAGCCCAACACGCGCCCTGGCAGAGGTTTCGTAAGATTCTAAAAAATCTAGTCGAAAAAAGAGACGCCGTGGAGTTCATGGCCCGAGACCGTCGGCAAGCCCGTTTGCTAATGACCGATGCCTATTGGCTAGTTGCCAACAATTCGGTTTTTAGCGAAGGAACCATTGAGGATGCATCGTCTCGATTTACAAATGGCCTTGAGGAACTGGAGCGCAAAACCCAAGCGCTGACTCCGGTTCCGAACCAACAAACCCCTAAGGCACCGACAAGATCTGGTACTGAAGGAGCTATTCGCGCGTGGATTCGCCAGTGGAATCCGTTCGCCAACCGCACAAACTTTTCCCAAGGAGAAGAAGAACCAAAAGTGGACTCCTATGTTTGGGTGACGATCGATGACCTAGCCCCTTTTATCAATGCCTGGAAGTTTGAAGAGACAGAAAACTCTATGACAGCCGATCATTATTTTATGTACTGGCTGAAGGGGCTTGTCACCAGACATCCAAACTCGTCAAACACCAGCATGAATAGCGAACGTTTGGTAATGCGGGCTTGGATTTTTTCCCATTTTCCACAACTGGCTGAGATAAAAATTCCCAACAATTTGAGCAATGAAGAGAGCTACTCTTGGTGGTTGATCGAAGCCACGAAGGTTGTGGGTTCGCGACTGCAGCTGCCGCTGTTTCCATATGAAGCTATCAATGAATATCATCAGGAAGCTTGGGTTTTTCATTCCTCTTGGATGCATACGAAGTACAATGCCTATTTCTCGTCGAAACACGACCATTGGCGGGGAAAATCAGGCAATGGCACTTTCCCTGAGAAAGCCTTCGCCCTCTTACGTTTGAATGAGAATGCCACTTTGGAAGAACTAAAAGCGACGTACCGAAACCTAGCCAAAATCAACCATCCTGACCTGCATCCCGAAGATTACGAGGCTGCAGAAGAGCGAATGAAAGATATCAACGAAGCCTACGAGCAGGTCACTGAGTGGATCATGAGCCAGAATAGCTAGAAGCGGTCTCAAAAACGCCTGACATAAAATGTTGAAATCAGTGGGTGATTCTGTTTTCATCTTTTATCTATGGAACTTACAAATGATCAATGGAAGATCATTGAACCTCTGATCCCAAAGAAGAAGCCAAGGAAAGATGGCAAGGGTCGACCTCATCAAAATTTAAGGATGGTGGTTGAAGGCATTCTTTGGATTTTACGATCTGGGGCTCGATGGAAGGATTTGCCGAAGGACTTTCCACCTTATCAAACCTGTCACCGCTACTTTCAAGAGTGGGTGGCTAAAAAATTGATGCGAAAGATTTTAAAACGCCTTGCCGAGGACTTACGAGATCGAGGTGAGTTGGATTTGACCGAGACCTTTATTGACGGAAGTTTTGCTTCTGCAAAAAAAGGGGCCTTAAGGTCGGCAAAACCAAGAAAGGTAAGGGGACCAAGATCATGGCAATTGCGGACGGCAACAGTTTACCTGTCGGCCTTGGGATTGAAAGTGCTAGCCCGCATGAAATACGATTGGTTGAAGACACTCTCAAGAACCGATTTACCCGAGACACGCCTGAGAGAGCTATCGGAGACAAAGCCTACGACAGTGATCCTGTTGATGAACGCGTGGCAGAGAAATTTGGAACCAAGCTCATTGCTC
>CALCCV010000538.1 GCA_937900305.1 uncultured Pseudobdellovibrionaceae bacterium
ATCTTTGTCTCAAGCTGATTTGGACTTAGATAGCGAAGAGGAAAAAAAGGTTAAAGATGAAACCAAGAAGACCCAAACAGATTTGTACAGCACTTTGATCGAGAAGCTGAAAACTTCACTTGAAAGTCGCATCAAAGACGTGGTGATTTCATCACGTTTGAAATCAACGCCCGCTTGTTTGGTGAATGATGTGAATGACCCATCTCACCAGATGGAAAAAATCTTGTCCCGCATTCAACCGGACGCGCAGGCACCGACCGTGAAACGCATTTTGGAAATCAACCCTGATCATCCCGTGATCGAGCGCATGCGGACCATGGCTGAGACTCAACAGATCCGCTGGGCCGAGTTGCTTTACAACCAAGCGCTTTTGATCGAAGGATCTCCACTGCCCGATCCAACAAAATTTTCGCAAACCGTTTCGGAGTTGATGATGGAAGCTAGCGGCGGACCTAACGCATGATTCATCTTTATCAATTCCCGCGAGACAAAACGTCTCCCTTCCCAAGCTACTCACCATTTTGTGCAAAGATGGAAGTTTACTTGCGGGCGGCAAAGGTGCCTTACGAAAATCACTTCGCGATGAATCCAGCCGTTGGACCTAAAGGAAAAATGCCTTTTGTTGTTGTGAACGGGAAAAAGATTGGCGACTCCAATTTCATTATCGACCACCTGCGAACTGAAGGTGTGGATTTAGATCAACACCTCAGCCCCGATCAACGTGCGGTCAGCCGCGCGTTTGTGGCGATGCTTGAAGAACATTTGGTTTGCGGAATGCTTTATCATCGTTGGGTGGTACCTGAATCCTGGGCGAAATTTGGACCTAAGATCTTTGCCCCGGTTCCGGCTTTGGTTCGCGGATTGGTGCAACGAATGGCGCAAAAGAAGATGAAGTCGCGTCTCCACATGCAAGGCATGGGACGACACTCCCCGAGCGAAATCTTAGCTCAAGTGAATAAGGATCTAGCGGCGCTGGACCAGCTTCTGTCGGGCAAAAAATTCTTTTTTAACCAGACGATCAGCACTTTGGATTGCGCAGCTTTCGGTTTGTTGGGAAATTTCTTGTATGATCCGGCCGACACACCCCTAAAGGCAGCCCTGCAAAAGTATCCTGCACTGGTGAATCTCGTCGAAAATGTTCGCAAAACCTACTTTGCCGACCTCGAGCTCCCGCCCAGGTCGACCAAGACCCAGGATCAGTCTGCCAAAAACTTTTCTTCTGGCAAGTGATGTTGATTGTAGCCGCTCGACATCGAGCGGCCATATGCACCAGCATCCATGAGAGCGACAAAGTCGCCTTCGACCACCTCAGACATTTCAAAATCTCGTGCAAACACATCGGTAGACTCGCAAATGGGTCCAACGATGTCATATCTGCGAACGGAACTTGATCTTTTCTGAAGCGGCAGAACTCGGTGAACAGCCTGATACAAAGCTGGGCGCATAAGGTGATTCATACCTGCATCCAGGACAACGAAGGTTCGATCGTTGCGAATTTTAATGTATTGAACTTGCGAGATCAGCACCCCCGATCTCGCCACCAGAATGCGACCGGGTTCAGCTTCCGCCTTAAAGGACGACGGAATCTCAGTGGTCAAAATGTCTTCGTAGATTTTCAATAAGGTTAATTCAGCTTGATAGCTGTCGCTTCGATAGTCGATTCCGATGCCGCCGCCGATATCAATGATATCTACCGTCGAAAATTGACTGCGCAATTCGACGGACTTTTGCACAAGTCGCTTAACGCCATCACGTACAGAAGAGACATCCAGGATTTGCGATCCCAGATGCATCGACAGTCCAACAAAAGTGAGATTGGGCAATTGGCCATTTTGAAAAAGTGCGAGGGCCTCGCTGAGTTCTTCATCGGCCATCCCAAATTTATTCTCTTTGAGGCCCGTGGAGATGTATTTATGAGTGTGCACATTCACATCGGGATTGTAGCGAAGAGCCACGCGCATCTGTGCACCAGCGGGTTGACTGCTGGCCACTTTTTGCAAACGCACCAATTCGGGGACACTTTCCGCATTGATTTGATGGATCCCTTTTTGAAATGCGAGTTTCACTTCAGCTAAAGTTTTTCCAACTCCGCTGAAAACGATTTCGTCAGCCTTAAAACCCGCATTGAGAGCCACCTCCAGCTCGCCACCGGAAACCACATCGCAACCCAAACCCTCTTCACGCAGCACCTTCAGAATTTCGCGATTGGCATTGGCTTTGATCGCAAAAAAGGATTTCGCCGAGCGGGTGTGTTGCGCATAGATCTTTGCGCGGGCGCGCAAGCCCTTGAGATCGTAGAGATAAAACGGCCGTTCATAGCCATCGATCATCTTTAATAATGGTGTCGAAGACAGACCCAACTTCAACTCGCCTTGAGAATTGTAGTGACTGGCTAAGGCCTTGAGATCGCCACCAGTCGAAAGGTTCATCGTGGAATTGGCACTGGCATTTGTGGACGCGGGCGGCACAGAGTTCATCGCAGATCCTCGTTAGGAGTAGGAGCGCCAGTAAATCACAAGACAACTCGAATGCAAATTCCTTTTCTTTCGCCACAAATGTCAGTAGAAATAAAATCTATGGAAATGAAACTCTTTTGCGAGACTGCAACGAAGATTCCTGTTTTTCAATATGACTTTGGCGACAAAGGACCTGAAATTTTAATCATTGGCGGAGTGCATGGCGATGAACCCGAAGGGATTGTGGCCGCCCGCGGTGTTCTGCAAAAAGCCGTACAGGATTTTCGTTTTGCACTGAAACTTTGTTTAATTCCCGAATTCAATGTGGAGGGAATTTTGAACAAGGTGCGTGGCAATTCACGCGGGGTGGACCTCAACCGCAATTTGCCAACAAAGGATTGGTCGCCCAAGGCCGCCACTCCACGCTATCACCCTGGTCCTGAGGCCTGCAGTGAGCCTGAAAATCAGGCTCTCGTGCAATTGCTCAAGAGTCGAAACTTTAAGTTCATCGTCAGTCTGCACTCGTGGAATCCCATGCTGAACGTCAACGGAAACTGTCAGCCCGAAGTCGATATTCTTCACCAGCTGACGGGTTACGCGATTGAGCCTGACATTGGCTATCCGACACCCGGTTCGTTGGGAACTTATGCCGGTAAGGAACTTGAAATTCCAACGTTGACCTACGAGGTGCAACGCGAGTTAGAGTTTGGTGAGATCAACCGAGTGCACGTGCCAGCCCTCTGGCAAATGCTGGCTGCGTGTGAAAAGCGCTGAGCTCTTGGAGCTCTTAAAGAAAAAAAACAGCAACATGAAAAGATTGGAAAGTTAGAAATATGGCAGACGCAAGACAGGCCTGGATCGAAGAAGCTTATGTTCAAAAAGAAACTCTCTCGTCAGAACAGAGCAATTGTGTGTTCGATGTCATTGAAGACCTAGACAAAGGCAAGCTTCGCGTGGCGGAAAAAGTGGGAGACGTTTGGCAGATTCATGAGTGGGTGAAAAAAGCGATCCTGCTTTTTTTTCGCGTCGAAACTATGCGAACAATGTCCGCGGGCGACTTTCAATACTTTGACAAAATTCCTGTGAAGACGTGGACAGGTCGTGAAGGAGTTCGAGTCGTCCCCCACGCCCTGGTTCGCAAAGGCGCTTTCATCGAAGCCGGTGCGATTCTGATGCCCTCGTATGTGAACATCGGAGCTTACGTCGGCAAAGGCACCATGGTGGACACTTGGGCGACGGTGGGGTCTTGCGCGCAAATTGGCGCGAACGTCCACTTGTCGGGTGGCGTTGGGATCGGTGGAGTGCTCGAGCCTCTGCAAGCCAAACCGGTTGTTGTGGAAGATGGGGCTTTCATTGGCTCTCGTTGCATCGTAGTTGAAGGGGCTTTGATTCAAGAGGGCGCGGTGCTGGGCGCGGGCGTGACGATCACTGGTTCTTCGAAAATCATCAATGCCGAAACGGGAGAAATCTTGACAGGCCGAGTGCCCGCTCATTCGGTCGTGATTCCCGGCACTTTGCCCAAAAAATTTGCCGGCGGTGAATTTCATGTTCCCTGTGCGTTGATTGTAGGCAAGCGCAAACCGTCCACGGACCTAAAAACAAGTTTGAATGAGGCCTTGAGAGATTTTTCAGTCACCGTGTAGCAAATGCATCCAGCATCACGAGTTGCCTTTTGTCGCGAATGATAAAATGATTGGGACTTCTGTTTTTTTATAGTTTAATTTTTTATCTGCACTTCAAACCTGCACTTCAACAGAGGAGACACTCGATGAACACTCAAAAGCTCTCACAGCAGCTTGCTCAAATCATTGAACAGCATCATTTGCTGAAACACCCATTTTACCAGGCCTGGATGCGCGGGGATCTGACAGTGGGAGATTTGCAAGACTACGCACTTCAGTACTGGCCGCACGTAGCTGCGTTTCCTCAATTTGTTGCGCTCATTTATGGCCAAGCCCCGAGCGAAGCCGCCGCCTCAGGTCTGTTGCGCAACCTGCAAGAAGAAGTGGGCAGTGCCACTCAGTCTTCACATCCTGAACTTTGGAAAGATTTCGCCGAAGGCCTCGGTGTCGCGCGCGATGAATTTGACCGCACAGAGTTCCGAACCGCTTCAAAAGATTTGAAATCTCAATTCACAAAATCGTGTTTAGCGAGCTTCGCAAAAGGTCTCGGGACCCTCTATGCTTATGAATCTCAAGTGCCTGCGATCGCCGACCAAAAGGTGGCCGGTCTCGAGAAATTCTATGACTTGAAAGATGAAAAAACGCTTTCATTTTTTAAAGTTCACTCGACCGCTGATCAATTTCACTCTGCGGAAGTGGCTGGTTGGATTGATCAACTCAGTGATGGCGAAGCGGCTGAAGCAAAAGCGGCGTGCGAGGACTCAGCAAAAGCTCTGTGGAAGTTTTTGGATGACGTCTATGCTGGCACGGCAGCTTCAAAAATGAATTCTGGAATGAATTCGACCTGTGCTGCGCCGGCCGAAATGATTTTAAACTGATTAAACTGATTTTTAAATTTTAATTTTTTCACCAAGGGACCTAATCCGTGTCAAACATTGGCTTAGGCCCATTGATCTCTCCCCACTCTGTCGCTGATTTCTTAAAGACAGAGTGGCCCAAAGAGCCCTTCGTAGTTCATGGTCTTTCCGCTACTGTTGCACCTCTGACAGAATTGCCCTGTCTTCGATCGCTTGATGATCTTTTGAATTGCTGGCCCAAAACGGTGCAAGTTCATCTTCCCGATGTTCGCGATGAAGTGAGTTCTATTGACGCCACTCCAGCTCACGCTCGAAAATTGTTTTCGAATAAGATGGGTCTTCTTTTCAATCAAGCTCAGGAGATTTCACCTTTGTTGACGAGTTGGCTGGAGGCTTTGCGAGTCGATTTGGGTTTGCCGCTTTCGACGGTGGCGCGATGTCTGGTTTACGCAACTCCCGATGGACAGGGCACCACCGCTCACTTTGACCAAAATATCAATTTTGTATTGCAGCTCCAAGGGACCAAGCGATGGTCGCTCGCCCCAAACGTCAGTGTTGAAAACCCCACGCAACGACACACGCTTCACCAACCGCTGGATCCCGAGCTGGCATCGTATCTTGATGCCGAAATGCCGACGTCGGCGCCAGCAGCGACGGGCACAGAGATGATTTTGACTCCGGGGTCGATGCTTTTTGTACCTCGTGGCTACTGGCATAGCACCGAAGCCGAGGGCGAAGCATTGGCATTGAATTTCACCTTCAGCCAACCCACTTGGGTGGATCTATTGATGCTAGCGTTGCGGAGTCGGCTGACACTTTCACCAGCCTGGCGGGAGTTGGCGGATGGAGTTCATTCGCGTGATGAAATCACGCGAATTCGTGCCAACGAAAAATTCGATTTGCTCTTGCAAGACCTCGTTCACGACCTCCCCAACTGGAGAGCGGAAGACATTCTGGCCGCCACCGAGGGCGAAGTTTCTTAGCGACGCTCCATTTTGTCAGCCAGCCCCGCCGCGCGGGGCCCCACGTGCAAGCCGTTGCGCAGCGCTTTACCGCCGTCAGCGTCGGGGGTCTCTCCACAGAAGTGAACTCTCTTATTCGATTTTATCAGTTACTTACACTTGGTATTCGAAACAATTTCAAAACTTGGGTGGCCAGCGAGAGCCGTTTTAAAATCTGCAATGGCGCTTTCGGTGTCAGAATATGATTTGTATTGCACGCAGAGATAAGTGCGATCGTCTGATTGCAGCTCTGAGCGCTGAGCGACTGCTTCGAGGCGGTCTTCGACGAGGTGGCGACCAGCGACTTCGAGGGCTGCTTTGCGACCCTCTTCATCAAAAACTCCTTGCTCTGTGAGATGACCTTGAATCACCACGGCCATGGGAGCTGGCGGAGATCCTCCAGAGACCGAAGGACCCAGCTCTGGGCCAACGGCAAAAGCCGAAATGGAAGCAAGTGTCGACAACAAACCGACGATCATAAGGTGTTTTTTCATTATAACTCCTATCTTAAGGTTACTTATTTATTTTTAAAATTCTCTCTCGCACTTTCAACGCCCCATCTCTGGGGAATATCAATTGCGTTTCGAATCTGAGACTTGTATACCGAAAATTGATACAATGAGCTATATTTTTGATGTATATAAAGTGGCCATATTATTAAGTAAAAAAATAGGAAAAGGATGATATGAAAACCGTTTTTGATTTTTCTAACTATCGAGATTTTCTTAATAATTTTATGTATGGCGAAGACGCTAAGCGGGGGCGGCAGTCCGAGGTCGCTAAAGCCATGGGCTGCCAAGCGTCCTATTTGGTTCAGGTGGCCAAGGGCAAAAGTGAGCTGACAGAGGACCAGGCGTTTCGCTTAGGCGATCATCTGAATTGGAGTGAACTAGAGACGGACTATTTCACCCTCCTGTTAAGGATCTCGCGGGCCGCCACTCCGTCTTTGAAAAATTTTCTCGAAGCCAAACGCAAAACATTGCTTCGCAAGAGTGAAAACCTCGAAACGAAAGTGGGATCAAAGCCCTTGCTCAACTCGGAGAAATTTTTAGCCCAATATTTTTCAAGTGGAATCCCGTCGACCATTCACATGGCAACCAGCTCTCCGAAGTTCTCAAAACCTCAGCAAATTGCCGATCGCCTTTCCCTGTCCTTAGAGTTGGTCGAAGACAATCTAAGATTTTTAGAGAGGTACGGTCTCATCAAAAAAGAGGGATCGGACTTTCGTTTTGCCGGCTCATCCATGCATCTGCCAAAAAATTCGGTTTTGAATGAAGCCCACCAAACCGGAAGGCGCATGCAAGCCATCCGGTCAATTCAAGAAAACTCAAAAGAAGCTCTTCACTTTTCGTCAGTCTTCACTCTCGACAAAAAACAATTTGATGAATTAAAAAATTTGTTCGCAAAATTTGTCCAAGAGTCTCACGAGCACATTCACAGCGGCGGCACTGATGAATTGTACTCGATGTGTTTGGACCTCTTCAAAGTTGTGTAGTCAAAAGTTGTGTAGCCAATCGGATTCAGACCGTTCAAATTCGAATTTTTGCTTTCGCTGTTAAACGCGGTGAGCTTTTGCGAATTTCCGGATGCTTGAAAGTCACTTCCAACTCCACAAGTCCGGCGAACCCGGCGGGCAAAACAAACGCGGAGTCTCTGCTGAGAACCGTGCCAGTGCCAACCTCTTTCCATGCAAAGACCAGAGGAAGATTCGGTGTTTTTGCGACGAGCTTCGTGCCGCCCGCCTCGCTGCTCTTTTCTATTTTGTCGATCAATGCAACGACATTGAGAAATTCCAGCCACATATTTTCCTGGTCAACTGAACAAAATTTCTTCGTGCGCATTTCGCGCATCAAGCATCCCTCGTAAGTGGGCCGATAGCCCGCCATCCCACCACCATCTGAAAAAGTGGGATAAGCCGCGATAAAGCTGGGATCGGTGATGATGTCAGACTTGTGAGCCACGACGTCGACGAAAGCGACCACGTTGTCCTCATCCACCAACTGATCGGTGATTTCAATCGTGTGTGGACCGCTGGGTGTCTGCGAGGTCTCCAAATCAAAAAAACTGCGATCGCTCGTGTAGCCTTCGCTGAAATTCTGAAGCTGCCCGTCGTAGGTGACTTTCACCTCTTGCGGTGAAGCCCAACCCACCGCACTGATGATAACATCCACAAACGAGAACCCTTCAGGAACTGAGAAGCTGCTGCTAAATGGTTGGCCGCGAAGATTTTGCCAAACATAGGCCCCTTCCAGAAATCGCCCCTCAAAGACATGCGCTCCGGGAGCAAGCCACTGCGCCCACGTCGTCGCCGCCGAGGTGGAAGAGTTCGCACCTTCGTACACTTGGCCACCGTCGTACTCTTCTCCGACGTTGCCAAAATTGTGACCGAGTTCGTGGCGCAAAACCATGGGCCCGGTGACATTGGCGCGAGTGGTGATGGCGTATCGACCGCCCAAGCCACCGTAAAAATCATCATTCGCCAAAAGAATGGGATAGTCGGTGTCGGGAGCCAATGCAATCGCCCGATCGATGTTCGAGGTATTGCCGGGCATGATCGCGCGCTTGCTTCCAGCAGGACTTCTGTACAAACCCAGCGCCGTGTTTTTACGTTCTAAATCGCTGATGCCAGAGTCTCGGCTGGGTACAAACACCGCATGAACATTGAACAGCGGCAGGTAGGAAGAATAAGTGACCTCGGTGAAAAGATCGTCCACCATGGTCTTTACATCCGCAAAAAACTCTTCTTTTTCAGATAGCTGATATCCATCACCAACAAAAGTGAGATCAATGCGATTTTCAGAAGGTCCTTGCAAAACAAGGGTTCGCACTTCTGAATTGGGCCAGGCGTTTTCTTCCCGCAGTTTTGAAATTTTGCTGAGTTGAAGGTGCTCGACCTTCGTCAACTGATCACGGCGCACCAGCCACTCTCGATAGCGCCCTGCAGTTTGTGTTGCCCCTCGCTCAACTAAAAATTCTGGAATATTTTTAACCAGCACTCGCCCCGAAGAAAGATCGGCGGAGTTTTTTTTCAAAGCCCGCACCGTTCGCAGCGGAGTTCCCCAACCAGATGAGGTGACCTCGCTGACTCGGTAAACAATTGAGGACTCGGTTGATGACTCGGTGACCGGACTGACTGATCTACCTGCTGGGGTCACGTGTGAGTTCGCGAATGAGCTTGCGGGTGAGTTCACACGTGAGCTCGACCATGATCCAGAAACCCTCGCTTCTGCAGATGCAGCACCAAAGACCAATGTCGACCCCAGAGCCCAACCGAAAGTCGCAGCCACCATTCTCGGCCACGCGGCTATGACTTCCTGAACTCCCTTTGGTCCCGTTTCTCCCGTTTCATC
>CALCCV010000539.1 GCA_937900305.1 uncultured Pseudobdellovibrionaceae bacterium
AGTTCAGACGTGTGCTCTTCCGATCTCGGCTCCTCCACCGCCCCTTTCGGCATCGCTCGCTGGGTTGAATTTGCTCGTGCAAGGGGCCGTACACTAGCCATCGACGAATGGGGTGTATGGAATCAACCTGGCTACCCCGGGAGCGGAGGCGACAATGTGGCTTATGTCCAAGGTATGAATTGGTTCTTTTCTACCTTCAAGAATGATTTAGCTTATGAGATGTACTTCAATCAAAAGGATTATCATCTCATTGGCCCAGGTACCGTTAGCCCGAAAGCGGGAGCCGAGTACAAAAAACTCTGGAACTAAAAAGTTGCGTCTCCCGCCTCTGGGGAGGCGCTGCTACGTGCCAGATGGATGATCCACATTCGAAGGTCTTTTTAATTGGACAACATATTCATTGGTGTAGCGGTCCGTTTTGAAAAAATTCAAAATCTCGAAATCCACAAGCTTTAGCTGCTTTAGCGATTCAAATATCTCCAAAAATTCTGAGTCCGTCAAAATGTTGCAATGAACATCCGAGTAGACAGACGGAGCGAGACTCGCTTTCATGAGAGGCCAGGAGATAGTCAAACTTCTCGTTAACGACATCGAGTATCCCCTTTCCGTCCTTGCCGATTACAAAATCAACCTCAGCAATATCATTGATATCCATGGCAGGATCGTTGACGAACCGTGTTCGCAACTCTTCTGTGCTGTTATGATCAAGATATTTGAAATAACCCTGATGCTTTTTAACCAGGGGTCGATGCAGAGGCCCGAGCTCTCAGCCTCGCATTTCTGAAAATTGAATATTTGTCAGAAGTTTTTTCTCCCGCGGAATATGTCTAGCTATCACTTCAGAATACGACTCACGCACTGGCTCTATTCGAGGCGCCGAAAAAGCTCTCGTCACCTGACTTCGCAGGCCCTTTTTTATTTTTCGTGAAAACTCTGAAAGAGGCATCATAAGAACAATCCTTCCAAGTGCATTTGATTCAGCAAAGCCGTTTTAACTGTTCACCGGAGTATAGGCCCTAGGCCAGAATTGTTAATTTGGTTGAAACTTCAAAGTATTAAAACTGAGGCTTTTTTGCACGCCTTTTTTCAGGGATTCGGTTTTGCCTTTGTCGTAAATAAACCCGAAAAGTGATTGCGATACGCGTACAGCAAGAAAACCTCGAGGATGGTAAACACCAGTCCAGGGGCGATGCCCTCCCCACCCATTAAAAGAACATGGAAAGCCAAGATGTTTACCAGAACCGGGGCTAACAAAGCGAGTCCTAAGGGCGCGGTGCCGCCGAAAAGAACGAGTGCTCCCGCAACAAGTTGAAAAACTCCGACCAAGCTCATCCAATGGCTCGGGCCAAAGGCGGCCATGAAGTTTGCGACCATTGAGCCGTCCGAGGGCGGTGGTGGCTGCGGCAAGAATGGAAATAAGATATTCAGACCGAAAACAACAAACCCAAGGCCGAGGAGGACTCTGGAACCAATAATCGCAATTTTCATAAATTCGCCGTGTGATGCGTTTTTTTGAGTAGCCTTCTTTGATGAATTCTAACTTCTCTTTGTATAGTAGAGTATACATAAGAAGCCTATTACTAGAAAGAAGGCACATTCATGTCAGTTACGAACACGGAGGGAAGTGTAAAGTGACAAAGAAGAATAAGAATCTAAGCCCTGAAGATGTTTGTGGGCATAAGGACGGAGCCGCCATCAGAGAGCTGCTTACTCGGATCGGAGATAAATGGAGCATCCTTCTGATCGTGGCTCTTTCAAAAATGCCAAAACAGCGGGGCCGATTTTCAGAAATCGATCGAACCATTCCGGGAATCACCCAACGCATGCTGACCCTGACGCTCAGAAATCTCGAGCGCGACGGCATGGTCACACGTGAGGTATTTCCCGAGGTGCCACCTCGAGTGGAATATCAGCTCACGAATTTGGGTCAGAGCTTGTTGGGTCCGATGCAAGGCTTTGTCGATTGGGTTGGTAGCCGCTGGTCCGATGTCAGAAAGGCTCGCGAGAAATTTGACAAAAGATAGAGAAAGCGAGCCTTTCTGGTACAGGTGGATCAGGCAGCTTTGGAGTGAATAGCTACTAAAACCGCTGAATGATTATGAACAGCATTTTTTCCACCCACTGGACCGATCTCACCGAACGAGTGAAATCCAATCCAAGGCACTTCAATGCCCAGATCGTCTTTCATTTGTGCTAGCATTCGATTCTTCTCGTCTTCAGGAACAAAAAGTTTACCGCGCGCGCCACAGTCGAAAACCATCACTAGGTGTGGTTTGTTTTTGCCGATCTGTGCCTTTAAGCCTTCCACCATTTCCTGGTTCCCCTTTGCGACCTTCTCAACATCTCTTCTCATCATGCGAAACTTCGTTTGTCCGCGAGGAATTTCGTTATTGAGAACGACAGAATTGTTCTTTGAATCGGCATTGGGAGTGAAACGAAGGATGTAGTCTCCCGACTTTTGACCAGGAACCTGAAAGCCCATAGTCAAAAGCATGGCTGTCTTGCCCCAATCGCTTCCGATCTCTTTAATGTCCAGATAGTCCTGCCAAAAACGCAAAGCCGGCTTGCCATTGATTTCGTATATGACTTTTTCATCTGATTTTGTGATTTCTAGTTCTTCTCCCACCGTGCAAGCACCATGCCCAACAGACACAGCCACTTCGCCTTGACCAGTCATTAAGGCTGCTACCGTAGAGTCTGTCAGAACCTCATCATTAAAATATTGATAGGTCTTTTTAAACTCGAATGAGTCTCCAGCTAAACCTCCCAGAAGGGGCACAAACTTTTTGAGATTCAAAGTGGCTTCGAACCCTTCGCGGAGTTGCTCGAAGTATGTGCTCAGTCCGTCCGTTAGGCAAAACAGAGCGATGGGCTCTTCGGACTGGTGAGCGCTGAATGATTTCCCCAATTTCTCGCCGATTTCTCGAGACCTGCCGCCAGCACCGGTCTCGCGATAAAGATGAAATTTAAAATCGTCAGACTCAATAAGGGTGACTTGAACACTGTAGGGATCTTCGTAAGATATCCCGTTGGTGATCGTTCCCATCCCAGAGCAGCCGAACATTGGTGTTTTTCCATTTTCGACTCTCAGAGTTTTTACTAAGGCGTTCTGATCGTACCCGGTTGTCGCAAAAAGTATCGTAGTCGTTGGAGTGTGAATGCCACCATTCGTTTTAGCGATTGCAAAGGCCTCCTTGATGGCCTTTATAGGATTGCGATCGCGACTGACGCCGACACCAATTTTTGTTTTCATATTGCATCCTCCTCTAAGGAATGTATTTTTTCCGTTTTAACGATTCGAAACTCAACTCCACGTCCAGCACGAGAATCTATTGTAATCTGCGCATGGATCGAATCTACAGCCTGCTTTACTATATCCATGCCGATGCCACGGCCCGAAAGATCATCTGCACGATCTTTCGTCGACAACGAAGGAATAAAAATAAGGTCTGCCGGATTGCCATGGGATTCTAAAATTGATCCAGCCGATCCTCGACTCATTTGCTCCGCCTTGGCCTTTAGCTTAGCCACATCCAAACCAGCGCCATCATCTTTGTAAATCATCGTGAACCGGGAAGTCGTCTTTTCAACGTGCAAAGATATCGTTGCGATCGGAGATTTCCCTAGGTCTTTTCTAGCTTCAGTATTTTCGATTCCATGATCTAACGAATTTCGAATCAAATGAGTCAGAATCTCTTTGAATTCGTTCAATTGATCCGAATCGACACAATAGTGCGATCCCGAATAGACCAGCTGCACCTGCTTGTTCAATCTGGTCGAAATTTCTTTCACCATCGGTTCAAACTTTAAAAAAATAGATTCCAAAGGAGGATTCAGTAAGTCTCGCACACAAGATCTCAATTGGAGGTCACATTTCTTTGGTTGCGTCGGGGCGTTTGCCATTTGCACAAGGCGCGCAAAATTCATAGCAGGAACTTCTACAACCTGATCCAATGGTCCCTCTTTGCGACTGTGCACGGGTGAGGTTTCGAGGACCAAACGTCTGTATTCGTCGGCAACGGCATTGACTCCCTCAATCACAGTTCGAATCTTGTCGACCACGTCTTTTTCTGCAAGTTCAAGAGACCTGAGTTGCGTCAGAACCGATTCTGATTCATGCACAGTCCTAGCTAAGTACTGAAACTGCATCATCCTCGCTTCACCTTTTAATCGATGCAAAGCACGAAGGGTCGAACCAATGGGGTCTTTTTCTTCAAGGGCCAAAAGCAGGTTGCCATTGAGATTGAAAAAAAAACGGTTCAGATCCGAGGTCGAATTTAGAGATATCTCCCGCACAATTTGGAAATTTTGAGCAAACGATTTTTTCTCATCTGCAAATTGGCGCTCGAGAACCTCTAACTGGGTGACGTCCTCTACAACATACATAATTTTGTCTAGCACTCCGTTCAACCATATTGGGCTGTGTGAAATCCTCAGGGCACAACTATTTCCATCTGGCCGATTCCACCGAATGAATTTTGGGAAGGTGTGAGATTGAAGGCGCCATTGAATGCGATTTTCCCCAAACACAATTCCCATCGCATTCCGAATCTGAGAAATTGCGAGTTCTTCTTCGTTCAGGTGACAATAAAGAAAATGAAAGACATTGTCTCCAACAATAGATTTTCCAAATACTTTTGTCGAATGTGCGGACACAGGCTCCCCAACAGTTCCGTCACCATCTACAGAAAAAACAGCCTGATTCATGTTGTTCAATAGATTAGATATTTTTTTTGCTTGCTCATCCACTCTTGCAGATTCTAGTTCTATCGTCTGAATATTTTCGATCGTCCGAATCGCCGCACTAATTTGATTTGTGAGATTTCGCAAGACGATGTTGAGATTGGGATCCTTCACTCGAGCATGCAAATGCATTTTAGATTCACTATTGCCCACCACGATAAAACCAAGAATTTGATTGTGGCTATAGCCAAGGCTGTAGATCCCTATCTCCGTGAGATCGAGGGCTAGATGAGTGATCTTAAAGTCATTGTCCCCTTCGGAAACGAGAAAACCGACATCGTCTAAAACTCTCATCGCTTTATCTGAGAGATGAAATTGAAATTTTTGAACCCTCGAAGCCAATTCTTCATCATAATAGCCATCAACTTTAGCAGCGGCGATGACTTTCTTTCTGTCGTTCCAAAGGTAAACAATCGCTCGTTCGTAGTTCAAATGATACAAGCAAAGATTGGCGGTAGACTCTAAAACTTCCTCAAGATTCATCGTCGTGTTGAAGCGTCGTCCCGCATCGGCTATTTTGGAATACATTTCTAACTGACCATTTAGTTTCTCTTGAAACTCAAAGAACTTTCGCTCAGCACGGATCATATTCATAAGTTCTTGATTGAGTCGTTTGTTGTCAGCTAAGAGATTTTCATATTTTTGCGTCGACACGTCTTGCGGTTCCGAACCTTCCAACGGCCTATTTTTGAGGGGACTTCCGTCGCGGCTCATGGGCAATCGTCACTTTCACTTTAAATAGTTATGTGCACGCTGAGTTAAACTGAACTGCATCTCAGCAGCGAGTCTCGAGTTAGCGAGTCTCTAACTCTAGAGGAGTTATCGGTTTTTTATTCTTCGGCCTTTAGTTGAGATTGGTCCCTCAGACCGTTTCACTTTGGTATTCCGTTGAATTTGCCTTGGGCAAAAACTCGACTCTTCCGATAAGCAACTGATCTCTTTTGGAGCAGAAAACCATGAATCGTCTTACAGAATTGAATCAACTAGCGCAAAAGCTATCATTTAGGGCCTTGACTGAATTCATTGGCGAATCAGCAGATTGGACATGCGAAGCCGCTCAAACAGATGATGTTTTTCCATGGCTCTGCTTGGTCGTGCTAGCAAGCCCCGATTTTGTTGTGCACCAAAAAGTTTTGTTCTCGCCAGCTTCAGAAAATTTCTTTTTGCGCCGAATGGGGCTAAAAATAGCCTCGGCATCTGCTGCCGATAAAGATCTGACCCCACTTTTTGACTTCATCAAAGAGTTTAGCAATCTCCAGGCTGGCTCACTCAAGGCCGTTATTGAATCGAACAATTCGGACATAGGTATGAGCTTACCAATTATTATGCAGGGATTCGAAGATCTCTATTTCAGAGATCGTGCTGATGTTGCCGAATCTATATGGAAGATCACAAATTCCAATGTATCTCTTCATATCCAAATGTCGGTTGAAATTTTGAATCCTCAATCCTTCGAAGCTCTGACGTTGAAGCTGCCCACCCCTCAAGCCCGCCGAAAGATTGACTACTTATGAGTCGTTTGGAAAACGGTGCGACTCATCAGTTGCTCTCAATTCTGGTTAATGCGAAGGCACGCGCCAACGAGTTGGTCGAAGCGCAGGCAGACTACTTTGCAATTATTAATGAACGCGGAAAAATTTATCGAAGCAACGATAACTTTGCTCGGTTAAACGGATTGGCGGTGGACACCATTCTCAATCAAGATCTGGCAGAGCACTTTGGCGGGAAAAACTGGTCACTCTTGCAATCATCAATTCAACAAATTATCGGGGGGCTTCCTAGTTCTCAAATTCATACAGAAATTTTTAGCGCAGGGATGAATCGCAAAGTCCTTTGGCGAGTGTCACCATTTTCGACTCACGTACATGCGCAAACCAAGCTCTTCTCTATCAGTGGAAACGACATCACTGATTTCGTATTGGCAGAAATGCAATTGCACCGACTTCTGTCCAATCTGCCCGTCGGAATCATCACTTGCAACTCCAGTTGGGAGATTCAATCGCAACCTTCGCAAGCCTGTAGTAAAGTTTTCTTCGGGCAGCGAAAGTGGGTCGGTGAAAATTTTATGCAAATACTGTTAGAGTGTCTTGATGCTTCAGGACTCACGGTGCAAGAGATTTCGACACTAGATTCACTCAAAAGTGGAAAGTTTGTGGATCAAATCCGATTACAGCATCAACTCGCTCAGCTTCCGAAGAGATTTCCCATACGCAACCGCACATCGAAAAAGACAATCTTTGCCGACTGCGCTTTCCATCTTGAAGACTTGAAAAAAAATGATGAAGTATTGGTGGTTCTGGTGGACCAAACTTCACTCGTCGAAGCCGAACAATTTGCAGAGCGGTCTGCTGAATTTGACAGTGCCGAAGTTCGGCGAGTTATCGCACTCCGAATGATGGGCGCTGAGATGTTTCATATTCTTCGCCCACAGCTAGAGCGCTCTCTGTCCATGTGTTTAAAAAGCTTCGAAGATCGAGAACTCATTAGGCTGAAAAACATGTTGCATGGTCTTAAGGGCAATCTAAAAATGTGTGGATTTTTAGACTTGGCTAAAATTTGTCACGAAGCTGAGGATCTCTTAGTGCCTGGTCCGCCGACCTTGGAAACCTGGGATCATTTGAGAGTGAAATTCGAAGCTTTGTCGGAAGATATGGCCCGAGCCATCGCCATGGGTGAATCACTTTTTCTGGATCAACAATATTTAGGCGCAATGGAACAGGGACGAGAGCTGAAGGTGTCTCACTCCTCCGCGGAACATGAGAAAAGAATGAAGGCGATCGCAGAAGAGTTTCGCGCCACCTTTTCTTCTAGTTCAGGTGGGTCGATGGCCACAACACGGGATCGTCTATCGCTCGCCATGATGACCTTCAATTTTCGTCGAATGAAAGAGTTGGTCTCGGTTTTTGAAAAGCAGCTAGTGGATCATCAAAAAGTGCACGGCGTCTCTATTTCACTACTTTTGGGAAATCCCGAAGCTTTTATAGATCCTACACAGGAAGGCTTGATTTTTGAAGTATTGGTTCATTTGTTCAACAATGCCCTTTCGCACGGAATTGAATCCACCGCCACTCGCTTGGCATCTGGAAAAGACGAGACCGGCAAAATTAGCATAGAATGCAGCTATCAAAAAGGCGAAATGATCTGGACTTTTCGCGACGATGGCGCAGGAATCTCCCCTCAAATCGTTAAAGCAAAGGCGCTACAGAAGGGTCTTATCGGCTACCAACAGTCTCGCAACCTCAGTCTCAATGACACTTTTATTTTGCTCTTCTTGCCTGGCTTTTCGACCAAGGAAAATGCTGACTTACTCTCAGGGCGAGGCATCGGACTCAGCGCTGTGAAAAAACTGATCGAATCCGCCGGCGGAAAAATTTCCGTTAAATCAAATTTAGGCGAAGGAACAGAATTCACTTTTTCCCTCCCCGTGCCCTTCTTAAAGACCAATTTGCGTTTGTGGCCCGGAAGCAAGGTGCTTGATTCAATCTTAGAGTCTCTCGGAGAACTCAATAGTCGAGAGAACCGTGTTTTCGCGATTGCGCAAGCTGTGGAATTTAATAATCTCATCGCCTTTGTGGATCTGGAGAAGCTTTGCCTTGCCCTAAATATTTTCTTCGGCAAAGAAAGCTGTCAGAATCTCATCGTCACAAAAATCTATACAGATTTGAAACAATCTCAAATCGTATTAGAACTAGAGCGCAGCAAAGCGGAAAAACCTCTTGAAGAATATCAATTCGACGTTCTGTCGGCCGTCGCTGACGACATTCTTCACCAGCATCATTTGCAGATTGAGAAGGTTAGTGACTCCGCTATCCGACTCCGCGTCGGAAGTCTGTTAAGTCACGAAGAACTGCCCAGCCTCAGCGTTCTGCTCCAAGGCGAAGCACCAGAAATCTTAAGCACCTCCAGCGACCTCAACCAACTGCGCCTTCGCTATGGCTTGAAAATCGAAGTCATCAAGTCTACAATTGATATAAACACCGATGCCAATATTTATTTGCATGGAAGAGAAACGCGAGAAGAAATTTCGACTAAGCTTTTCAATGCTCTGAACATGAAGCTAGCCGGCTAACTGGAGCAAGATTTATGAAAACAGTTTTTGTTATTGATGATTCGGCCACTCTCAGAGGCAAGCTTCGTAACGATCTTGAGTCGCACGGCTTTCGTGTTGAAGAAGCCGCCGACGGAAAAGAAGGGCTCGAAAAAATTTTAGCAATGGCCGAACTGCCAAGTGTAATTATTTGCGATATCAATATGCCAGTGATAGATGGCCTAACGATGGTTGAACGTATGCAGGAATATCCTCACTTGCAACCCATTCCGAAATTGATGTTGACCACAGAAACCAATGCCACCATGAAAGCCAGAGCAAAATCGGCCGGAGTGACCGCTTGGATCACTAAACCGTACGACAAAGACAGCTTAGTGGAAGTCTTGCGAGACTTAGCCCCAGAAGATTGACGGCGCACATTTTCTCCCTGAAATAGGGCGAAGCATAGGGATTGCGCCCATCATATCAAATTTGAGATCGGAAGAGCGTCGTGTAGGGAAAGAG
>CALCCV010000540.1 GCA_937900305.1 uncultured Pseudobdellovibrionaceae bacterium
TCTACTGACGACGGCTCACCCGTCGATCTTTGATCTCAATTTGCGCCGAAGTGTCTCGGCCCGCAATCCAAGATTCCCCACTCTCTAGACAAAACAATTCCTTGGTGGCGTTGTTTTCATCGATGAGTCGAATGTACGGCATTACGTTCGCAACACCGACAACCGTTTTGTCTCCCGAGCGAGCCATGCCGACTCCAGACTGTGAATTGGCATTCACATCGGCGGATGTTTCGAGGTATTCAAATTCATAGGGTGGCACCGCGAAGGATTCACTGTGTTGTAAAAGCAAACGCTCAACACGTTCTCCTTTAGCAAGGACTTCGCCGTATTTTGAGAGGGTTTCCATCTCCCAGTTTTGGCCATTCCATTTTAGACGGAGATGCTCCCGAGAAATTCCTTTTTCGGACAAAAGTTTGATATCACAGTTGTCTTTTTTACCGACGATGTATTCTTTTTCAGTGCTGAGGGGCATATCCGAGACGACGACGCTCTTGTATTTAACGCGAATGCGGGCCATTAGTACCGCCCTTCGAGCTGCAACGAACATTCGTCGTGAAACTGTTTGGCTTCGCGAAACATAGGGTCTTCTTTGTTATTTTGCAGCATGACCATGACCGAAAAATAGTTTGATCGACAAAGTCGCCAATTTCGTTTTTCGCGGTACCGCTGACCTTGCATGAGATTCCATTTCACAAATTCTTCAAACTTGAGGCGCGCCAAATGGTAATACCTTTGGGCCAATTGATTTTCGGGATCTAAGTTTAAAACAACTTGAAATGTCTCTTTGGCTCTTGCATATTGGCCCTGTTGAAAATCCCTGAGACCCTTCAGTAAGTTTTCCTGGGCTCGCCGTTGTTGAACGGTGTCGGCCTTCGCCAAGGACTCCTGCAGGTCCTCGGTGGATTTTTTTGACTGACTAGTTTCAAATTCGATTTGTCGAGTGCTTCGGAATGGCTTAGGGGGTGTTTTCGGTTTGGTTTTCGAAAATAAAAAGAATCCCCCGATCAACAAAACTGCACCGACGATGAGGTAAAAACGAGTTTTCCCTGGGTTGCCGGATGGCTGTGGACTCTGTTGTTGCCGTTGTTGTTGGTATTTGCGTGCGCCCGGCGACATCGCCGCATTTGCACCTGACGTGGCAGTCACGCCACTTTCGCTTCTTGGCACGGCTGCGGGACGAGCGCCGCCGGTTTGGGGGGGCTGCGCTGTTTTTTTCGTTGGCATTCCCGTGTTTCGTCTCGCAACACCCATAGTGCCAGGATTCGTCAAGGCTGTCGACGGCGCTCCATTGCTAGGTCCGGGGGCAGCTGAGCGTTGAAGTGAGACCACGTTGCCAACGGCGTTGGCTGCGACTGTCAGATTCTCGAGGTCAGGAATTTTTACGACGAGATCGGTCTCGCCAACTTGAATTCGAGTTTTGTGAGTGACAACTGCGTTGTCAACTTTTTCGCCATCAACCAAAATGAAGTTTTTGGAAGAGATATTAATGATGTGATAGCTGTCCTCTTTCCATTTAACTTCTGCGTGTGTACGACTCACGCGCAAATCTTTGACGAGCGCTACGGCATTGCCTTCGTCGCGACCAATCGTGATCGAGTCCTTTTGCAAAGTGAACTCTTGGCCCGTGTGGGGACCGCTGACGACAATCAGCTTGAGTTTTGGCATAGGGAGGATCTGTGCTGCCGAGCTTATGACTCCTCCCCATTCTGTGGCGTAATACTAAAAATAAAATAGTCTGGTTCACCTTGCGCACTTAGAAAGGCACAACATGAAATCATACAGACCGTTCCCGAAAACTCGAGCTGATCAGTGTGAACGGAGGATGGAATCTCGCGACATTTATTGACCAGAAAATCAATATTTTGGGGCAGAGCTGCGTCGGGAATTTGAGAGTAATGCAGTCCCAGCATCGCTTCGGTCTGGCACATTTTTCCGAAACGATCATTCATGGCCACGAAGTAGCCCTCTCGATTCACGACTCCCATTGGAGTGAGGGAATTCATTTGGGTTAAATGTTGCATCTCTGCATCGTGTGAGAAAAATCCACCACCCGAGAATTGATCTACCGGATTCATAGTGCGACCCAATAGACTGTTGACGTTGCTGATCAGGTCTTGCAACTCAGGGAATTGAAAGGCAAAGCCGATGGAATCTTTGGATTCACGCATGGCTTCGTCGAGTTCTTCGTTGATGCGCTTAATAGGATATTCAATCAGTTTCTGCAAAAGGAAGAAGAGCACTGCGCCAATAGCCAATGCAATAACCAGTGTTTGCATAAACAAACTGATCACCCGCCCATCGTCGTAAGACAGCGCTTTCACGTCGTAGATCACGACGGTGTGGGCCTTCACTGTCACGTCGCCCGTATTTGGATCAAACGCGCCGATTGGATAGCTTGCGGCGATGATGCCAGTTTCGATTTCGGCAACCTGCGGCTTCATTTCGCGTCGGGCGCTGTGGACAAATGGAATGTTCGGGGTTGCACCCGCACGACTGGCCGGGGCGAGGGTCATTCCGTCAGATTGCTGAATGATCAGGACGTCCTTCACGCCCTCTTCAGTTTCAATTTCATTGGTGCTCAGCGAAGAAATGTTATTTGAGAGCAAGGCAGTTTGGTTCGACTGGGCCACTGATTTGGCCATCGACATCGCTCGACGTTTTCCTTCAATCAGAACAGCTTCGCGACTTAAGGTCGTCATGGGAATCAACGATAGCAGGGTGACGGCAAATGCAAAGGCCGTGATAAACAAGGCGACGACCACTTTGAACTCGGTGAATTCTGGCAATTTATAGATGCCCGGTAACGCCACGTACTCGACGTACTGTTCGATTTTTTGCAAAATCCCAATAGGTTCTGCGTCGGATGGATGTTCGTCCGCTGCGGGAGGATTTTCCACTACGTTGAGTTTTGGCGGTGCTTGCGCATAACTTTGTGTTTGGTGGTGGGCTTGGGCCTGGTAGGCCGGGGTTCCGAAACTAGAGTTTTGTTGAACCGCTAAACTGCCTTGTGTTGAGTGCGGCGCGGAGTCTTGCGCTTGGGCGTTCGCGCCGGGGCTTTGGCTCAAGAGTTTCTTCGACATTGAGGCTGGCATCAAAACGACATCCATTAAAATATCGTGAATGCCCACTTTGTCGCCGGCCTTCATGACACCATTTTGTATCTTTACGCCGTTGATATAAGTTCCGTTGGCGGAATGCAGATCCACTAAAAAAATCTTTTCACTCTGAACATGAATTTCAGCGTGTTCCTTCGACACTCCGGCAGACTGAAGATGAACGTCACAATGTTGCGAACGCCCAACTAAGTTCTTGCCCATCTTTAGTGATGCAAATTGACCTGTTTGTGGACCGGTCAAAATTCTAAGTGCCCACATGCA
>CALCCV010000541.1 GCA_937900305.1 uncultured Pseudobdellovibrionaceae bacterium
GCTGCTTCAAAACCTCAACAATTCGCCGATTGATTTTCTTACGACCTAAAATCACGAGTGCTTCCGTTTGCACCCGCGCGTGCCCATGCTCAAGAAACGGCTTGTAGAAATGATGGTCTTTCACGAAGCTAGCCAAACTATTCAAACTATTGGCAGCGACCCGCGGAAAAGGCGAATGGCTCAACTCTTTCAACTTCTCAATCGCATCCCCATCCAAACCCGTCTCTCGAAAAAGATGACTCAACAAACTCACCCAACAAGAAAAGTAAATCTCTTCCTCCTTATGCAACTTCAAATCAAGCTGAGCCTTAATCAAGCTCATCCCCAACCCTTGCAAAACCGAAGACGACCCACCCACCGAAAAGCTCTTCAAAAACTGATAAATATGAATGAATCGATCCTTATCATGACTCTCCTGAGCCGCGTTCATCATGCGAATGAGATGAACTATGTCCGAATCGGAGCGGTAGTAGGTCATTGCTTCTAAAACCCGTTCATCTCCAACTTCCTTTAAAGAACTAAACTGATTTGAAAATTGAATCTCAGACTCCTCACTATAACCCTTCAGTTTCAAAGTTTTAGAATAGGAAGGTTTTGCAAGGACAGCCAATGAGTCAGAAAGGTTTCCTTGAAAACAAAGTGTATTTCGATCTTTATCTTCAATTAAAGACAAGATTCTCACGGATTCTATCAACGGCTCACCGAGAAAAAAATATCCTTTGTCCAATTTCAAAAATTTGACAGATCCAAGCGAAAAGGAACCTTTATTCAGAGTGCTTTCTCCATTCAAACCAATCGCACTCAATTGAGCAAATAACCCCTGCAAGCTAGAATAAGCTCTCCTTGCCAATTCTTCCTCTCGCTCTCCATCGAACATATATATAATTTAGTCTCCAAGGTATTGATAAACTTTCCCGCCGTAACGATTGATGATTTCATTTGCCAGATAAAAATATTGATTTAAAAAAACTTCCAACTCGTTAGCATTTGCCGCCATGAACATCTTCGTGTATCCATTCATATCAATGCGAACGACGCACGTCTTGATGATTCGAGGAATTGGCAATTCCGTCTTTTTAAGAGCATCGCGAATTGCCGGAATGGCAGAGATATTCAAAGTGTCCACCTCGTTTTGCAGTTGTGAATTGTTAGCATCAGCGCTCAAAGAAGCTTTTAGTAGCCTTTGCGCCTCGATAGAACCCGCATTGACACTTCTTAATGTTTTTCGATTTGATCCCGACATAATTTTTGAAATACTCAATATGTCTCGAAGGACGATATAAAAAATTAGCAGCGCCAAACCAGTCACCATGACGACATCTTTCACAATGTACTCCGCGCCACCAATGAAGTTTCTCGAAACTAAAAAAGACCTCGAAACTTTTACTCCCAAAAGCAAAGTCCATCCATTTACAAAAATCGGCTTGATTGCAATTCCATCCAAGTAAATCAAACTCTTTGGAATGACCTTTAAGGTTTCAAGGATATTCTTTTCACCTTCGGGAGCCCGACTAAAAATAATCTGTTGGCCATTTGAAAGAAAAAGAAAATCAACATCTTCTTTGAGCCTATTTAATTCTAAAACTCGAAATAAACTTTCAATCCCATTGATATCCAAAAACGGAGTCGCAGCCTCTCCAAGAGCATCCAGCGATATCAGGCGTCGATCGATTTCCTTGTTCAATATCTTCTGATAAGAATAATAATAGAAAAAAATCGAATGACCCAAATAGCCAAACCAAAAAAGAACTATCAATGTCAAAATAATTGACTTCTTCTTCATGACCTTAAGTCTATCGGAGTAAAAATCTTCGAAATTAACGAGCCTGGACTTGTGGCAAGGCTATTTTCATTCAGAGATCAGCGAAAACCCTTGAGGCGTCAACCGTATCAAAGGCGCTGCCGTGTTCGACACGGTAGCTGCTGGCAATAACGCCACACTGACCCGACTATTTCCCACCACGAGCTGCAGTTGTGAAGCATTCAGGCGAGTGGCCAGATCTCGTTGATTTTTAAGTATGGCCGCCAAGGCAGCTTTAAACTCTACCTCTGCACTTTGCGCATTCGCTGGAGCTTTCAAAGTTGGATACTTATTCCGAAGCGCATTTAACGCATTCACCAGCCCTTGCGTGGCCTCCCGAGTTTGGGACTTATCGGGTTTACCGTCGCGAGTTCCCGGCGTTGATCCAGGAGCGGCACTCACCGACCCACCATTTCGACCAAGCTCTCCGCGTTTCGCGGCCACAGCAGATTTTGGTCGAGTTCCAATCGCCGCGGCAGCGTTAGGTATTAAAGCCGGGTCTGCGACTGTTAAGTCTGGCGCGCCGATACTTGGTTTCGTTGGCAGAAATTCTAGAGGGCTGTTCGGAGAATGAAGGTCAGTATTCGCTGTGGCGGGTCTAAGTCCCGCGATCGCAGCTCCGTTATGTGCAATCAAAGATCTCGATGTAGCACCAGTAAGGAGGTTTTTCTTCGAGATCGAACTAACAAAATCTCCGTTGCTAGCACGTTGAAAACTTAAACTTTGCCCCCGAGGAGTTAAATAGTTGAGCGCTCCCAAACGTCCTCTCAGTTGGCCAACCGAATTGTTCAATGAAGCATACACAGTCTTTCCTTCAGTAGTTTGCAAAAATTTCGAAACTCCTCCCGGCTTTCCCGCCTGCGCATTAATTTTTTTTACGTCGGCATTGATAGAGGCAACATTCTTCTTCATAGGCCCGCGGAGATCGGTAAGTAAGTCTGCTCTAAGTTGCTCATGATTTCTGAGAATTTTTCCATTTGCAAGGCAAGCGGGTATTTCACCGCGATAAAGCGAAACGAAAAACTCTTTTAGATAATTTTCTTTCGAATCATCCCTCAAACGCGCAAAACAAGATGGGTAGAACGTAAATTTTAAATGGTTCGATGTGTCCGAATTTTCTAACTTCTTACATTCGTCTATACAATATTTGTCACGGCAATTTAAACCTGGACGACATTCAATTTGAATCTTAAAAAACTGATTGGCAATATTTTCTTCGATTTCATTTGTATCAACATTTGAAATGGAGCATTCCTGAAAATATTCATTGTGTTGAGGATTCTCCATCGTTGCAACCACATCTGAAATTTTGTCCTTAGGAAATTCTGACAATTCTTTGCAACTCTCGCCAATAGATTGACCAATTTTGTCATAAATTAACTGTCGCCTCATAGAACGTGCTTCTCCCGCAATAGCTTTGCCTGGGCAATTCTGTGAAACGACAAAACTTATTTCATTTTGATCTTCATTTTGCTTGGTCTCTGAATCCTCGATATCAATTTTTTCAATATTATTTTCTTCATTTAGCTGAATCACTAACCTATTTTCGCCTGGACTATCTTGAATCATTTGAATAATGCTTCCATTCTCATCTTGATACATATCGAAGTCCTGAGCCTGTCCCAGCATCGTAAAAAAAGTTATAACCCCAAAAAATGAGACCCAATGAAATCCTAAGTTAGCCATATGGCTGTATTTTAATCTCAAACACAGCCAATGTCGCCAGACTAAGGCGCAGTTTCAAATAAGAAAAATTACTTTTTAACGAACTACTTTTACAGAATTGGCAGGCCCGGCTACTGGCGCCTCCGCAAAATCAATTTGGGTATTAGTATTGCGCATGATTCGATCAGCAACCAAACTGCTAGTCGGACATGTGTTTTTACCTTTGCTCTCGAATTTAAGTAGACTTTTGGCAAATTCAAAATCCGATCGGCTTCTCTTATTATAGTCGGGATCCAATGTTATCTCGGGAACAGTATTCAAATTGGTAACTTTATTGACAGCCAAGGCCATATATCTTCGCTGAACCTGTCCATTAGAAAATATATAGGCACTTGATCCAGAAAGACCGTTAACTTGCGCATGCAATGGTTTTAAAACTTCGCTTTTTTGGGGTGTTTCTACAGTTTGAATCACTTCTGTGGAAATATCCTCTGGAAGCACACCTGCCATCTCGTACTGTATTTGCGTAAAATTGACATTGCCAGATTCATTAATGGTCAAACCATCCTGATAGCTCACGCCTACTACTTGAATCCAACTATCTTTTACCTGTGGAGAGTCTTTCAAATTAAAGATTCGGCGAAAGATTTTGTCTCGATGTTGCTTTGACTCTATCTTGGGGACAAAGGGAACATCGGGCACAATATAGCTAATGTCTCGTTCAGAATTGGAATCAGTGCCAGACGCTATAACAGTAGCGGGCACTGTGGTGACCTCACCGCCAACACCTTTCTCCGCCGGGATAAACTGACTGACATAGACTCGGCGATTTCCACCTCGCTGCGAAGGATTCAATCCAGAGGCAAGCATATTATGTTCGGTTGTCGAGTTGAGGCAGCCGTTAATATTCGTCAAATTCGCAAACTCAATCGGTTGTCCTGGTGACTGTTTACGATAGAAACTCAAAGGTTGTTCCGTGACAAAATAAACAGGAAGCAGCTCTGTACCGTTTTCAGATTTCCAATTAACCGTTTTAATTTTGATGGAAGCTTGTGCTTTAAGTACTTCGGCCAATCCAGCGAACATCGCTACCGTTTGTTTGGGAACAGCTTCGCCCTCTGCTTTTGCTTTGACCGCAATTTGACAAATGATCACAATCAGAGCTGCTGCTATTTTTTGAGAACCGTTTTGACTTAAATTCATTTTGCCCACCTTGAAACTATATACTTCATACTTCAAAATCCGTGTCATAGTTCCAAAATGAGAATAGCTAATAAATTCAACAATCTATTTTTTCTATTTTTGTCGAATAATTTAACTATGCCAATTAAAGGCTCCATTGGAGCCCATCGCTCAGTTAGTAAGCTGGCTCAGAGAGCCATGTGTTCCCATCTCGACCTACTGTGCTTACGCAGTGAATGTCCTTGGTATGATCTGCCTGAAGAATTTGGATCCTGGAAAACGGCTTACAATCGATTATCTGGATCAAACTTGGAAAATGAATCCGTTGCATTCAGTCGAATTGAGGAAACGCCCTAGACTCGAACCGATTTTATTCTGCTACGATCGGAATATCGATCTTGACTGTCGTCCCTTTGCCTACTGTACTTGAAAACGATATGTTTCCCCCAACGCTTGCTAAGTAAGTTTTCGCGAAATTGATACCGAATCCGTTGCCCGTTAGTCCCTTACCGAATGAAAAACCGCGAATTCCGATCTTTTTAATAACTTCATGACCCATTCCACATCCTGTGTCGGAGATGAAGACTGTCGCATATCCATAAGTGGAAACCTCTGAAACCTTGATTTGCAGAATTTTATCATGCGCATTTGACATTGCTTCGATACCATTATCAATAACGTTTGAGAAAACACGTGCCAGAGTAACCTCGTCAGCTAACACTTTGGTGCCAGCAATGGTTGTTAAACTATGTTTACAAACAACTATTTGTTTTGAATAGATGACATCCTTCTCTTGGATCAAATCCTGCAAGACTTTTAGCAAATTGCACGACGCGATTTTAGCCTGATTGATTCTAACCTGCGGCTTTAACAAATCGCTTGCAATCTTGTCGATCCGATCGACAGCAATCATCAGAATTTCCTTGTGTTCGTAAGGAATATATTCCGAAGGCTTAATCAACATCGTAAGCGCGGATAGTGGGGATCGAATATCATGAGCGACTTGAGATGCAATCATTCCAATTGCCGCTGCACGGCTGATGTCCTTCACCTTCCTTTGTTCATCCAGATTTAAAACTAAACTCCGAATCACCGGCGTAAATGATGAGAGCATCTCACGAAAAAACCGAACTCTGCCCACAGGTACATTTTTGTAAAGAACATACTTATTTCCAATTCTTATGACCGGATCAGAAGACAACTGATTCGGAATTTCACTAGCATCATAAATCTCAAATCCATTGCCATTTAAATGCTGACCAATCAAAGCCGCAGCTTGAAGAGTGAACCAATCGTTTCCACTGTATATTCCAGGAGTGACTTTCTGAATTAACTCAACCAAAAGAGACCCTAGCTGCGAAGAACTTTCGAATTCACTCGGAATTCCAAGCAGACGCACATTCGATGGCTTCACAGGATCAGGCCTCGATGCAAACGACTCAAGCCTTTTATCAAAATGCTTCCAGGCATTGAAAGATCCTGCGCGCTCACGTTCCCTTATAGCAATTTGTATGAGCTCGAGTGAAAACCTATTTTTTCCAGAAAAGAGTGCAATTGTGGCCGCTGCTCTATAGAATTGAGAGTTTATCAGCGGATCGTATTTCGCATTGTCGTGATCTGCCAAAAACATTAAGAATTCATCTTCGATTAAATGCGGATATCCACGAACGGCAAACGGAAGTAAGCGCATAATTTGCGCTACAGGTCGATAGCGGAGCAATTTTCCTATTTCTTGCTGTCGCGATAATTTCGCTGAATAGAGTTCGGCTCGAGCGATATTGCCACTATAGGCATAAGTATAAAGTGCACTTACAGAAAATAGTGTTTGATAGTATGGATCCGAAGGTAAATTTTCTTCACCAAGCTGAACGAACTTCTCAACTTGTTGTGAAAGTTTGCCTGAAACAAAAAGGGTGTAAGGGAATGCCGCTAATACAATATGCCGGAAGAATGTCAATATACCTAGTTCCCTTCGAAGACTTCGTAAGCAAATTGAATGTGTTGCCTTCGCCAAATAATAACCCAATTTATTTCCACGTATAGCAAGAAGATGACCAATCAAAAAGATTGCAGTTATCAAAACGCTTTTCTCTAAGGTCTTCAGCCCCAATTTTAGAAGCGAAATGAGCGCATCCCATGCAATCGAATGATCAACCCAGAACGCCCAAGAAAACCTAGCATACTCAGTAATTATCAATCCTGCCACGGACGTCGGTTGAATGGTTGGGGCTTCAAAAGGAATACCTAATTTTACAGAAATCAGATTCCGATCTGCAACTGCAATGGCTAAAGATTCACCGTCCAACGAAGCAAAATCTACTCTCAGATAAGCATCTAGACTTGCGTTAAGGTTACCACTCCACTGCTCCTTCCAGGCAACCAAAAGATTCGATGATACACCACTTTGTATTGAAAGCACTTCATCTCGGGAAAAGTAGGCTACAGCAATCCGGCTAAGCATAAGTTTTCTCCCATGCTAATTTAAGCTTTTCCCAACCGAGCAAACATTGGTGTTCAGGATCGCAAATGAGAGTTAACCCATGAACGCCTAAATAAGACCAGGTGACAAGATTTGCTGTTCGAGAAGATATAGGGGTTGGCATCATCGCTAAATGCGCAGGAGACAGTGGTGGTACCCAGCTATATTTTTCCAGCATGCCCAATGAGGAAAATAGCAATCTCGACTCTAGAGCCTTAGGTCGCTTTCTTTGTAAAATATTGGTCGTTCTCGTTGCGCGTTGGTTGAGAGATGAACGCCATTCGGCCTTGCTTAGCGTGCACAATGATTTCAATTCGGATGCTCTATAGGTGACAATAACTAAGCTGTTTCCCCACAAAGTGGTTTTGTCTAGGTTTGCCAGGTCATCCATTGACACGCAAATCCCCAGGGTTTCTTCGTCATCAATAAGCCCTCCATCAAGAATATTGCTGTAAAATTTTTGTGTAATTGTTTGCGTGCTGCGAATCAACAGACTCGTTGTCCAAGCGTGCTTGTATCTAAATTTGCCTATTGTTCCACTTCGCTCACCATAAATATTCGCGACTCCAACCAAAATTTTTTTTAATTGAGCGAGAATGAAAAGTCCTCCAAATGCGTCAGTTTTTTCATGAGGAATTCTCAAACTTAAAGAATTAAAACTGAATTGGTCGCATGACGTGGTTATAGTGCCACCGTTCGCTGAAACCTCTGTGAGGTACTCGGAAGATAGCTCAGGCTTTGAGCGCAAACCTTCCACGTTAAAAAAACATTCAGATCCACGCAATAGAAAATTTGATGGGTTAGTTCTTCTAAACATTTTCTGCCGCTAAAAAGTAATTGTCGATAAATGCGTTCGCTGCGCTTAATACGATTTTTGCACTATTTCTTCTGAATGATTTCATAGCGACAGAATCTTCAATTGCTTGAGCTTCTATCTCAAAACTGTCTAAAGGGTCCAAGAGGTCAACGATAACTGCACCGTTAAATGCAGTGGAGAAAATCTTGTTAACCTGTTTTTGAACTCTCTTAAATTCGCACATAGAAATTCGACCTTCAAATCTTATAAGGTCAGAAAAAGATGAGTAACTAAAACCGACATGCTCAGATTCTTCCAATTTCGCAATAGAGTCGACATTGAAAGAGGGACCTTCATTCCAGTTTAATATACGGTAATCTAGTGCACCAAGGGCCATTCCTTCGAGCATTCCCTGAAGAGCGAATAACTTCAATGTAACCGAATTAAGGTCCTGAACAACTTTTTTTAAATGAATATCATAGCCACTGCTACGTAATTTATCCGCGCCCACAAGTTTATGGTACATCCGCACATGTTCGATCTCCTCGTCCACTTGTTTTTTTAAGGATTCGTTTAAAAATTTAGAGGGAATGCCCATGGCCAAAATATCTTTAAGAAATCCAACAATTAGTTTTTCTCCAGCTAACGTTTCGTTAACTAGAAACCTCCATTCGGATTCCGCCGAGACTTTGCCGAATAATCGCGTAGCTGAATTAAATTTTACCATAAAAAATTTCCCTTTGAAAAAATCCAGGCATTTCTAAATTGACCATGTGACCAAGTCCTAAAACTTCTTTGTGGTACGCACCTGGCGCTAACTCTTTTAGCTTAACATTGTGTCTAGGCCCTAAAACATAGTCCTCCGAGCCACCAATGAACTCCGCTTCTTCGGGATCGATTTGCGAAAAATAAGACGTCCCATCAAACGCCCTCAAAGCATTCATTTGGCGAATAAAGCTCTTCGGTATTTGTTGATTTTGCCCTATTGCACGATAGCAATAGTAAGCCTCAACAGCCTGAGGGTTAGACTCTCGAAACCTCCTGGAGAAAAAAGGTGCTAAAATAACCTCAAAGTCGTCAAGAACACCAGGTGTGACCGAGGTCCACGTACTAAGTAGGTTCTCTGGTATCGCGGGAAGGTCGCTTGAATTTGCCGCCGTGACCAAAAATCGGAATTTTGTTTCTATTGGCAGTTTCGCTCGAAAATGGGCGGCTAATACACTACAGATCATTCCACCCATGCTCATGCCAACAATAATTAATTTTGATTGATATTTTGGAATTAGTTCGACAATGCTTGCCGCATGTATCTCGGCTACATCTTCAAGTGTGTATTGAGAAATTAGACTGATCCCTTCGCCGATTTCGGGATTTTCCAATACATGAAGCCCATCAACAACTGGTAACTCAGTATTCCTCATTGCTAATCCGGGGATAGCGACTCCCCAATAGCTCACTTGTTCTCCTGATTTTCAGGATTTTCATAGAACTTCGAAACTATCTCCTCAGGCCAGGGAACACTTGAGTTGGTCTTTTTATCCACACACGCAAGTTCCATAATGCAACTCGCAACCTGCCCCCCGCCGTCCAAGGTCATCGTAAGTACTACATCACAAGTTCTTTCTTTAAATTCTCGAACATATGATTCTATTATAAAAGTATGATCTGCATAAAGTGGCTTCAGAAACTCAATTTGGATTTTTCGAACCACAAATTGCACAGGCAATTTCGCTAAAGATCTGAGATCCCAACCTATGACTTCTCTCATTCCTGTGAATCGGTGATTTATAAAGTGCCCTAGATAGTGTTGGGTATTAACATGTCCGTATGGATCGATCTCCGCGAAGCTTGCACGTCCAATCGTAACGAATTTTACTGGCTTTGAATTCTCTTCCATAGGTCAA
>CALCCV010000542.1 GCA_937900305.1 uncultured Pseudobdellovibrionaceae bacterium
TGCTCTTCCGATCTAGTTGCACCAAAACGCACTTCAAGGCGATCGCAAAAACGATCTCGAGTTGCTGAACCGACTCAAACGGCGAATTCCCAACTGAAGTATTACTGATTTAAACTCTCGTCGGCAATCTCTTGTTCTGCACAATCCACTTTGATCTGACTTAGCTAGACTCAATGACACTTGCCATTTTGCGCAAGCGCTTGACCGTCGACAAAGCTTTTTTTTCATTCGCCCCACCCACCAAGATGACGCCCATCCGGCGAAAAGGTTTGAGCTCTTGCTTGCCAAAAATGCGCACCTGCGCCGATTTACTCTGAAGAATTTTTTCCACACCACGAACTAAATAGCTCGCGCTGCTGTCTTTCAACTTCCCTCCAGCCAAGATGACGCCACTTGCGCCGGCGCCGTGGCAGCGAATTTCTGGGATGGGCAAATTTAAAAACGCGCGCAGATGCAAATCAAATTCGTTCAAATCTTGGGTGATCATGGTCACCATTCCCGTGTCGTGGGGACGAGGAGACAGTTCAGAGAAAAAAACCTCTGCGCCCCTGACAAAAAACTCAACACCAAACAGTCCATTGCCGCCCAAGGCGGAGGTCACCTTTTTTGCCATGGCTTGAGCCTGGCGCAAAAGTTTTACCGGCATCCGCTGAGGCTGCCAACTCTCCTGATAATCCCCGCGCTCTTGGCGATGACCAATCACCGGGCAAAACAGAGTTCGCGCGCCCTGACGAACCGTGAGTAGCGTGATTTCAAAATCGAATCTTATAAATTCTTCGACGATGACTTGCGATTGATCGCCGCGCTTGTGACTCATCGCTAGGTGCCAAGAAAGAGCCAATTGTTTTTTATTCTTCGCTATCGATTGACCTTTGCCTGAAGAAGACATCACCGGTTTTATCACGCAGGGAAAACCCACGTGCTCAGCGGCCATCTCCATTTCTTCCAGACTGTGAGCGTAAGCATATTTGGCCGTTTTCAACTTCAGTTTTTCATGGGCGAAATCGCGAATTTTGTCTCGATTCATTGTCAAATTGACCGCCTTGGCCGACGGCACAACATGGAATCCTTCGCTCTCTAACTCCAGCAGCGCCTCGGTGCGTATGGCTTCGATCTCAGGCACGATGAAATCCGGTTTCAATCGTCGAATCAAACTTTTCAAAACTGCCCCATCGAGCATATCAATGACGTGCGCTTCATGGGCCACTTGGTGAGCCGGAGCATTGGCATAGCGATCCACGGCGATCGTGTACACTCCCAAACGTTGAGCACTGATCACTAACTCTTTACCAAGCTCGCCACTTCCTAAAAGGAGAATTTTTTTCTGGTGTTTCATACCAGGCAATTGAACAAATCTGGAATCGATAGGCAAGGTGATTCACTCGCTGGGATAATGGTCCCGAAGCCAAATCAAAGCTTCTTCTCGATTGTTAACCAAGCCCTCCAACTGCGCCGAATAGACTTCTTCGAGCGCACGTCCTCTCAAACTGCCTTGCAAAAACAAAACGTCTCGACCACTCAACAAAGATTCAGGCAGCCGGCCGCCCCAGATTTCATTGAACTTTGCGCTCAGATCGTTAAATAGCGGAACATTCGCACCGCTCAGATGCTCATGCCACTTTAATCCAAGAGCGTAATGAGGATTTTGAATTCGCACAAATTTTTGGGCCGTAGGAAGCGTCGCAAACGAGACCTCTTGCAAAAAACCTTCTCGCATCGATTGCCAAACCTGGCGCTCGCGCTGAGAGAACGGCCAAAGGCGCAGCCATTTTTCGGCAAGCGCCAAGTCT
>CALCCV010000543.1 GCA_937900305.1 uncultured Pseudobdellovibrionaceae bacterium
AGCCCAGGATGCAATTCGCTCGACCAGGGCGTCTAGATTTTCAGCGGAGATGGGTCGCTTTTGACAGGCTGCTTGAAGGCCCTTCAAGATTTTTTCTTTGTTGAAACTTTCGCGACGACCATCTTTTTTCACGACAAAAGGATAGTTGAGCACCATTGTTTCAAGGGTTGTGAATCGTCCTTTGCAGCTGAGGCACTCGCGACGTCGGCGAATGCCGCCGTCCTTTTGGATGCGGGTGTCTAAAACACGGTCGTCTTGATGTGCACAGAATGGGCATTTCACCAGTCTAGCTTTAAGAAGAACCACTACCTAGGTCAACCCCCCATTTTGACTCTTTTGGTCACGGGTGATGAAATGAAGCCTATGAAATCTCTCTGCATTGCTCTGACTGTGGTTGCTTGTTCGACATTTGCCCCTATCGCCGGCGCAGTTCCCAATGTGGGTCGAGAGGCCGCTCGCGAGTTTATGAAAAAGTCGAACTACCCAGAGCGCGTGACGGCTTCCGAGGCGAGTTCCGGCATCGGGCCGAGTGATCACTTCGTGGGCTTGCAAGTCGGCCGGTTCTTGAACTCCGAAGCGTATGAGTGGGCTCAGAAGGAAAAAGCTGAAAACGTCGGTAAGACCAACTTTGCTCTGACCTATCTAGTGAGCCAGTATTACAGTGGATTTGATCTTTCTATGCGCCTAGAAGCCACGAATTATCAAATTCGAGAATGGGACACCCAAAAGCTTTCATTTTTGGCGGCGATGAGTTTTCCAGAAGTTCAAACCCAGTTTCCACTCTATTTTGGGGCGGCATTGGGGCCCGCTGTGTTTTCGCGTCAGGTGCCGGATGAATCTGTGCTGGCCTTGGATTATCAGCTTTACATGGGCCTCAGATTTTTTGATGTCTGGGATTCTGTCGGTTTGAATTTCGAAGGCGGCATTAAAAATCATGTTCATTTGTTGACCAACGGACAGTTGAACGGCAACTTCCTGGCCCTGGGAACAGTCTTTCTTTTTTGATCGGATGCCATGAAATTCCATAAAGTCTTGCTGGACGGTATTGAGCGCGCCCTCTCTGCAATTTTTCTTGAAAAGCGTCACGCTGATAAAGTGGTCGATGGAACTTTGCGGGTGCAGACCAAATGGGGCTCGCGGGACCGCAAATTTTTTGCTGAGACAGTCTACGATTTGGTTCGAAACTTTCGTCGCGACTCACTCCGGGCTTTGGGAAAGGATCCGTGCGAAGTCGAATTGATGCCCGCGGACCTTCAAACTATCGTGTATCTCTATATGCAAGATCGATTTGGCCACCCTCCAGAGGGTCCTAAGATTGAGATCAAAACGAAAGAATTGACGAGAGCTCAGGAACTTTCTTTTCCGGATTGGCTTTGGGAAAAGTGTGACTTGGCTTGCGGTGAGGTTCAGTGGGCGGCGATGGCGCCCGCGCTCAGTCAGCAGGCGCCGGTTTTTTTACGAACCAATACTTTGAAAACTGAGCGCAATTCTCTCCAACCGATGTTGCATGCTCGAGAGGTCGTGGCAGATTACGTCAAGGGCGCGCCGGACGCTCTGCAGTTGAAAGTTCGAAAAAATGTTTTTCAGCTCCTCGAGTTTAAAGAAGGTTTGTACGAAGTGCAGGATGCGGGTTCGCAGATGATTGCGCCTTTTCTGAAAGTGAAACCAGGCGACAGGGTCATCGATGCGTGTGCCGGTGCCGGTGGAAAATCGTTGCACCTCGCTGCCCTTATGAAGAACAAAGGACTCATCATATGCATGGATATCCACGAATGGAAATTGGCGGAATTGAAAATTCGTGCTCGCCGAGCGGGGGCTCACATTATTGAAACGCGTTTGATTGAAAATTCAAAAGTGATCAAGCGGTTGACGGATTCTGCAGATGCCGTTTTGTTAGATGTCCCGTGCACTGGCCTCGGAGTTTTGCGCCGAAATCCTGATACGAAATGGAAGCTCACATCTGAAAAGCTGGCGGAACTGACAGAGACCCAGAAAATGATTTTGCAAAGTTATTCGCGAATGGTGAAGCCAGGTGGATTTTTAGTTTATGCTACATGTTCGATCTTGCCCGATGAAAATCAGCTTCAGGTAAAGGCGTTCTTAGATTTGAGTGATGAGTGGGATCTTGAAGAGGAAAAGAATCTAGTGCCTGGAGAAAACGATTTTGACGGATTTTATATGGCGAGGCTTCGTCGCAAATTAAAACACTGATTTTTTTCCGTCAGGCGCCCAAAAAAAGCCGAAGCCCAAAGGGCTGCGGCTTTTTCCACTGTCAGCGAGATCAATCTTTAGCCTTTAACTCCTCGAATTAAATTCAATGCAGATCCAGCGCGAAACCATTTGAGTTGTTCAGCGTTATAGGTGTGTTTGAACTCAACGGTTTCAGTTTTTCCGTCAGAGTGATGCAAAATTCCTTGCACGGCCTTGCCAGGGGCGAGGCCCTGAAGACCGACGAGGCTGATGCGATCAGCTTCGTGGATTTTTTCGTAATCTTTGACGTTGGCAAAAGTCAGAGCCAGTACACCCTGTTTTTTTAAATTGGTTTCGTGAATTCGGGCAAAAGATTTTGCAATGACCGTCGTGCAACCCAAGTGACGGGGGCACATGGCTGCGTGTTCACGAGAAGATCCTTCTCCGTAGTTTTCATCACCAACAATCACCCAACCCAAACCAGATTTTTTGTACTCGCGAGCAATTTTGGCAAATTCAAGTCCCGTCGTTCCGTCGAGTTGATTGCGGCCTTTGCCAATTTCGCCTGTGAAGGCGTTGTCAGCGCCAAGCAAAAGATTGTTAGAGATGTTGTCAAGATGGCCTCGGTACTTCAACCATGGGCCTCCCGGAGAGATGTGATCCGTGGTGCACTTTCCCTTTGCCTTCGCTAGAATCAGATTTTCCTTGAAGTCTTGGCCATTCCAAACCGCAAAAGGCTCGAGAAGTTGGAGGCGATCAGAGCCAGGATTGACATGGACCTTCGCCGTGCTGCCAGCGGGTTTTTGGTAACCTTCTGTATCAGCCACGTAGCCATTTGCAGGCAAGTCAGGAGCTTCGGGGGGTTGTAATTTAATTTTGCCTTTGGGCGTTTCGAGTTCATCGGTAATGGGGTTGAAATCGAGGCGACCGGCTAAGCCGAGCGCCATTACGATTTCGGGTGAGGCGATGAACGCCAGCGTTTCCATATTGGAATCGTTGCGCCCGCGAAAGTTGCGGTTGAAAGAGGTAATGATCGTATTTTTATCGCCAGTTTTGATATCATCGCGTTTCCATTGGCCAATGCATGGACCACAGGCGTTGGCCAAAACAGTTGCGCCGACTTCAGAGAGGGATTGCATTTGGCCATCACGCTCGATCGTCTTTTGAATTTGGTTCGATCCGGGAGAGACCAAAAACGGCTGAGGCATTTTCAATCCATTGGCGAGAGCTTGCTTCGCTACGAAAGTGGCGCGGCCGATGTCTTCATAGGAAGAGTTTGTGCATGATCCAACGAGCGCACTAGAAAGTTGAACGGGCCAACCATTCTTTTGGGCTTCGGCGGCAAGTGCGCTGATAGGGCGGGCAACGTCTGGAGAGTGCGGCCCAACGAGATGGGGCTCGAGTGTATTTAAATCGATTTCGTAAACTTCGTCGAAAAAGTTTTTTGGATTTTGCAAAACCTCAGGATCTGCAGTTAGCAAATCTTTGTGTTGATCGGCGAGGTCTGCCAATCCTGCACGCTGTGTGATGCGAAGGTAAGCTCCCATGCGATCGTCGTAAGGAAAAACTGAGCAAGTGGCGCCAAGTTCAGCGCCCATGTTTGTGATGGTGGCTTTGCCAGTGCAGCTAATGGAGCGGGTCCCTTCACCGAAGTACTCAACAATCTTGTCGGTTCCGCCCTTAACTGTGAGCAATCCGCAGAGTTTTAGGATCACATCTTTTGCCGACGTCCATCCATTCATTTTTCCTTTGAGATGCACTCCGATTAATTTTGGGTTTTTCACTTCCCAAGGCAAGCCAACCATTACATCGGATGCATCAGAGCCGCCCACGCCGACGGCGCACATACCGAGTCCACCAGCATTGGGAGTGTGAGAGTCAGTGCCGATCATTAAGCCACCAGGAAATGCGTAATTTTCTAAAATCACTTGGTGAATGATTCCGGCTCCGGGTTTCCAAAAGCCAATGTTGTAGCGGGAAGAGGCTGTTGCGAGAAAGTTAAAGACCTCTTCATTTTCCTTCATCGCAATGGGCATGTCTTTTTCTTTGCCCGAGTTGGCTCGGATCAAGTGATCACAATGTACGGTCGATGGAACTGCCGCTTCGTCTTTGTTCGCGAGCATAAATTGAAGGAGCGCCATTTGGGCGGTGGCGTCTTGCATAGCAACGCGGTCGGGACGCAATTGAAGGAAACTTGAACCACGGACGAGCTCTTGATTTTGAGGATCATCGAGATGGCCGAAGAGAATTTTTTCGCCAAGCGTGAGGGGTTTTCCGAGCCTGCTTTTAACGGTTTCAATTCGTTGTTTAGCGGTCGCGTAGACTTGCTTAACCATCTCCGGAGAGGTTTCGATTTTTGCCATAAAATGTCCTTTCGAATGAATGATAATCTAATGAGAAACCTCCGAAAGGACAACGGTTTGTCGAGCTGGCGCAGAGAGTCTCAGGGGTAAGTGCAGTCGAATTCGGCTTCGCTGGTGAATGGCTTTTGCTCGTTCAGGGTGCATTTTTTGAAATAAAATTCGGCCTTATTTTTTTCGTGTTTTGGAGCGTCTCGATCGATCGTGAAGAGCTCCATTCCGTAGGCAGCAGGATGAATTCGTAACGATTTTTTTTCCGGAGAAGAGCAACCGCTCCAAATGAGAACGCTGCAAAGAATGAAGTTCCAGCTCTTGAAGTATTTCGCAACTGATCTTAGGATTCCCTGCATGATATTTAGATTTTGGCAGAGTTTGAGCTTTCCCGCAAAAGTGTGTCTTGTCTTTGGCCTGGTTTTGTTGCTTCGCCTAGTCTTTATGACGCAAATTGGTCTTATTGATGATGAGGCTTACCATTGGTCGTGGGCCAAGGAGTTGGCTCTTTCCTACTACGATCATCCTGGCTTGATCGCTTGGCTCGAAGCGGGCTCAACAGGACTTTTTGGAGATAGAGAATGGGCTGTTCGACTGCCAGCATTTATTTGCTACGTTGTCACCGTGGTCGTCAGTTTTCGATTGGCACTGGAGATGTTTGGGGCATGGGTCGCGGCCTTCACGGCGTTGATGATTTTTTTCACTCCCCTGTGGGGCTTTGGTGGATTCGTGGCCTCGCCCGAACCTCCGTTTATGATGCTGTGGATGCTGGGGGCTTATGTTTTTTGGCGGGGATTTAACGAAACTGAATTCGAGTGGTCTCCGGCGAAAACGTGGACATTGTTGGGTTTGATTCTAGGACTGGGTCTGAATGCCAAATTTATTATCGCGATGCTAGCTTTCGGATTTGGAACTTACATTTTGTTTTCGCGTCATCGCT
>CALCCV010000544.1 GCA_937900305.1 uncultured Pseudobdellovibrionaceae bacterium
TACCTAAAGTAGAAGTGAATCATTGGTTTGAAGTTCCCGAAAAAACCTATTCTCAGATTCACTTGGTGTCCCAAAAGATTGGTCGAGCGTTGAAGTTGGCGTTTGAAACTCCACGAGTTTTGACGGCCGCAGTTGGATTTGAAGTTCCTCACTATCATTTGCATCTCATTCCGGCTCAGTCGGTGGAAGATCTCAATTTCCAAAAAGGCCGACGTCATTCATCGGAAGCGATGGAACAGTTTTTAGCGAAAATTAAAGCTCACCTCAAGTAGGACGATACAAAATCAGATCGACCAGAAGATAAACTCCATCTTTTTTCCATTTTAGAATGGGTCCGGTTTCCCATTTTGTTTTTACGATCTTGTTTAAATGGAAGACAGTCATACGGAGACGATCGTGATCGGACTCTGTAAGGCCGATTTGATGTTTTGAACCGGCGGTCTGGAAATTTTCGATTGGGATTTTTTGACCAGCGGTGAGAGCTTCGCGGAATGACAAACAATGACTTATAAATCGAATCAAAGAGGGTTTTGCTTCGAGGTCAATTTGTTTTGTGTTCCAGGTCAGTTTGGTTCCGATAAGATGCAATTTAATCTTCGCTATTTCTTGGGTTTCAAAACCTCCGCGCTGACGCCAATAGCGCTGAGAAGTTTGCGACAGGGAGTCCAAAAGTAAGTTGAAATTTCGTTGGATGCTGGATTGTGTATTTGGAAATCGCGCGGCTATGATGCTCAAGATGCGAATTTGACTGGCGACAGTCATTTCGGTCAAGTCCTGTTGGAGTTGCTGCAATGGAAAGTTATCGGTCTGCGCCTCTAGAATTTCAAATATGCACCACAATTTTTCTTCCAAAATTTCGGTCGGCGGTGGTCGATGCGTCCACGCCGTGGCGAAAGCTTTAAACGCACTCCATTCAGAGTCTTCTGACACTCGAATCAAGGCCAAGTCCAGCAAATCATAAAAGACCAATGCTTTGTCGGCTTCCGTGCATTTTGGCAGTTCAAACAGTTTTTTCATGCGAGCTAACGCTATCTCGGAATTGCAAAGGCAATATTCTGCCAAGATCAATGCGTGCTGAGCATCAACGTAGGAGGTGAAAGATGTTTCTTTTTGCTGGAGTTCTAAAACACTGCGGTAGATGGCGCCTAAACCCACAGCGGTGCCGCTGGCGCTTCTGATTCTCAGGAGCTGCGCCATAACTCTAACCGATTTTGACGCCTCTTGGGTCGGGTCAAGAAGGGTGAGCAGGGCATTGAGTTTCTGCATAGCTTCGCCGACTTTTCCTTCTTCCTCGTCAAATTTAGCTAAGCAAAGAAGAACGCGATATTTGGTGTCCATGCATAGGCGCTCGTCGTGCAATTGAAGGAGTTGCTCCAGTTTTTGTTTTACGAAGCGCCATTTCGTTTTTTGATCTTTCATATAAAGACCGCAGGCTAAATCACAGACCAATCGTATATGGCTCCCGTGATTTTGGAGAGTGGTTTCGAAAATCTGGATGGCTCGGTCGGCATCTCCATTTTCGAGATGCATCTGTCCTCGCAGGTGGCCGCACATTCGTTGGCAGGTCGGGTTGGTGTCTTCGCGGAAGGACTCTAAAAAAGTCTCGGCTTCTTTCACCTGGGATTTATTTACCAGGGCCCAAAAATGTTCTTCTATGAAGCTAAATTGAGAGGTTGCCATCAATCGCCACCGCCTGATGATCGAATGCGGGGCCGCGGGCCTCCTGCGGTTTGAACCCACTGGGAAGAAATTTCTGGTGTGGCCAGGTATTCACAAAGTGACTTCCGAAAATTTGCGAAATCTAAGTCTAGAGTCGCCAGAGTCTTCAGATTTCTGTCGACCAAGGTTTCCAGCGCTGAGTCTGTCATAGGCTTTAGGACTCCGGGAGTCGCCGAGAGCCGTTTGTCATAAAAAATACCGAAATTCCAATAGAACTGGTGGGCGGACTTGGTGGCATGGACGATTTTAGAAATCGCTCTCATACATTCTTTTTTGGAATCCTTGGCCTGGTGGTCTATAAGTCTATATTCTGTGGCGTTAGAATTGTAGTCGATGCCAAATTTTGAATCGAGGCTAGAGAAAATGTCTCGTTCAAAAGAAAATGCTCTTAGCGCCGTAAATGAATTTTGGAGAATCGGATCGATGACAGACGGAATTTCTAGATTTTCTATCTGTTGGTCTTTGGCTGCATCGCGAACTTTAAAATCTGGTCTTAGTCCTGGCCAAAAGTAGTTTCCAGATTTTGGATCTAGGAAGACGGCAAGTTCGTGGGCCAATATTTTTATAAGGCGTTCCGGAGTGATTTCGCCGTTAAAGAGTATGACTAAATTTTCGGAAGCCACAGTGTAACTATCAAGGTCTTCAAAAAAGGGAGATATTGAGTGAAGATAAATTCGTGGCAGAAAGGCTGACTTGCGAAGCTGTGACCCTCCATCTGTTTTGCAGTTAGCAGAATCAAGAATATCCTCAGCGTCGCGATTAGAAATACCAAAGTGAAACGTTAAATCTGCTTCTGAACACTGCAAAACCTCTCGAATAATTTTTTGCCCGGCCCCGGAAGAAAATAAAGTCTTCCAAGAAAGCGCCAATATCTTTTCAAAATCGGGATCGTCAGTTAAACAGAGAACCTCGCCGGTCGGCTTGGGCACGTGACTCTGAGATTGCGTTCGGGATGCAACGCCTTTTCCATGTAAGAGAAAGTATTTGGTGATTCCACTCACTTCATCGCATGGACTTGCGTCTGCCGGGAAACTCTGTCCTACAGTTAACAAAATTGTGACAAATGAAAGACTCTTGAAAATTTTAAGTATCTTTTCCATGCGTTTGTTCCTAGGCCATACAGACATCCAACCGCATTCCATCAGCGAAATCGTTTGTTATTCATATGATAGCAATCCTCGCGCCAGTATTTGAGGCGTGAGAAGGGACGGGCAGACCGTGGTGACAAATTTTGGCAATGATTTTTTCATCCATTTTCGCTCGGAAGGTTCTGGTCACTGATAGATTCTTACAAACAGCAGGTCTTTTAAAAATATAAGGAGATTTTATTTTATGAAAAAATTTATTTTGGCTCTTTCTCTCAGTGCTGCGATTTACTCGCCCAATGCTTCAGCTATCACCCTTTTTGCGCTACTCACGGGTGGCGGTGGAATAGCACCTTGTATCGCCGATTGCGGTGACACTTTTGAAAATATCATCTCGGTTCTTTTGATTCCCGTATTCGTTTTAGAGGAAAATCAGGTGCCCAGTGTGTCGGCGAAATACAATGGTTTAAGCGGAACAGAAGAGGCGTGCCTTGCAGAAGGGAATTCGATCTTGAAAGACAATGTCAATGTGGAGTTAGGAGTTAGTGGAGAGCAATGGCACTCACCAAAATTCGACAAAGTGGGAGCGATTGACAATGCCCTTTCACACCAAGGGGTGAGGTTGCCGGGCTGCTATAAAGAATTTCTTACTGAAATTATGAACTGACATCTCAACGGAATCACTCAACTAAGGAGACTCTATGAAAAATCAATTTGGCATCAAGCTCATCCTTTGCTTTGTCTTGAGTTTCCTCCTTGGTTCGCTGAGGGTAGAGGCCAGAGATGACTCACCCTCAAGCGTATGTGTTTTAATTTTTGAAGATGGCGGCTCTCCCTTTGCAAACGCAGCAAATTTGGTTTTTGGTTCTTATGAGCGTGCATTCGTTAAAACGGTGGCGACACCTTTGGATTTTATATCTTGCGTGTCACAAGGATATGAAGAAATTGTGATGGTACTGCACAGCGCTCCGGGCCTTAACTCGGCAAAAAAAGGCTGGTTCGTATTTCTCAATCCCGAAGGCGAGGGATTTCAGATGATCTTAAATCGGCCGTTTGAAATCGCCCGAAAATGGTTGGCTCAAAATCGTCTCTCCAAACTGAAAAAAATTCGGATTGCCTCATGTGACGCTCCGGAGGTTTTGAAAGAGAGATACCCGTCTTTTTTGAAGCTGGTCGCAGAAAATCAAGTTCAGTTGACCTATGCGAATAGTTTTATTCAGAAGGGGAAGCCAGTTATGAATATTAGCCTCAAGTGGCTTGCCGAGTCTATTGACCCTGCGAATCTAAAAGCATGGCGGACAGATAAAAACATCTATTGCGAAAAAGACTTTTGGTCAGGCTGTGATCGTTCTGCAGCAGATTTCGTGTTTCCCGCTAATCCTTGGTGATTTAATCTGTCGAGACTTCGAGAAGTGGCTGGATGACATCCAGAACTTCGTGGTGCACAGCTGGATTTCCGGCGATGATCGAGTTGTGCAGGAGCGAAAATTCGCGGCCGCGATAGCTTGAAACTTTGCCTCCGGCCTCTTCAACCAGAAGGGCTCCGGCAGCGACGTCCCAGGGTTTCAGATTTTTTTCCCAAAATAAGTCAAAAACGCCTGATGCAACCATACACAAATCGTAGGCCGCTGCCCCTGCGCGGCGAACTCCGCGAGAGCATTTCACAAGTTGTCCGAAAATTTTCAACTGCTCGTTCAGGGACGGAACATTATCGGCAAAAAATCCTGTGGCCAGCAGGCTCTGTTTGACGTCGATGCGTTGGCTGACCCTGATTGGTTTTCCGTTGCGAAAGGCACCTCGCCCGCGAACGGCGCAGAAAGTTTCGCGAAGAGCGGGGCAATCAATGATTCCTATTTCAATCTTTCCGTTCACTTCGAGTGCAAGTGAAATGCAAAACACAGCAAATCCGTGAACAAAATTGGTAGTTCCGTCGAGAGGATCCAGAATCCAGCGGGGTACACCGGAATCCGCCGCCAAAAACTTGGGGCTACCTTCAAGGTAGTGGGTTTCTTCTCCTAAAAAATCATAAGTTGGAAAATCTTTAGACAAGCGCGCCTTCATCAAACTTTCGCTTTCTCGGTCGGCTTGGGTGACCAACCCGGCTTTGTCTTTTTCATCGATTTGCAAGGCCTGTTGGTAGTAACTCAACAGAAGCTCCCGTGCTGCCAGTGTGGCGGCCATAGCTGACCGAAAGGCTGCTTCGTGCTGATAGCCGTTAAGGCTAAGGGCCTGATGGGATGGGGAATTTACGCTGGCAATTGTGTTCATAATTTCACTCTGATGAAAGTCCATGGCTAGGAATGGATCATTTTTGGACTGCAAAAGCATCCGTTTTTTCAGGACCTTAGTGGTTTGGGGCATTGCTTTCGCGGGGTTAAGGCGGTCAGACGGGCGTTGCGTGTGGGGACCGGAAAGTCTATAAGCCCTTGGTAGCGTTGACGCTGAAGAGACGGCCCCTTTAAACTGTTAGAAATCCTAGGAGAGGCGCGGCCATGAATGCTAAAATTGACACGTTTGTAAAGTTGGCTCTGATATTTTTCATTTCACTTCTATCTTTTGCCATCGGTACATTCGTGGGCAAGAAGTACAGCGACAGCCAGTACAAAATGGCGTCTTTGGAAAAGGGTCACAAAGGTTCTAGCGCAGGTCACGACACGGCCAAGGCGGGTGAACACGGAGAAGAGGCAACTGCGTCTGAACACGATCGCGAAGTTGCCTCAATTCCAAAGGCAGAAGGTCATGGTGAAAAAGCCACCACCGACAACGAAATCATGAACGACGAAGAAATCACTAAATTGGCCGAGGAGATGGGCGGGTCCAATAAGACGCACGACATTCCAATGCATGGATCTTTGGGAGACAAGTCGGCTGAAAAAGAAAACGCTCATGGTGAGGCTAAAAAGGAAGACACCAAAACAGACAAGAATCAGTTAGACTCTCATGGAAGCGGCCAGTTTTCTAAAGCTGGAAAGTCCAAAGAAAAATCGTCGACTGAAAAACCTCTGGATGTGGCCACAAAAATGACGGGCGGAGAGAAAAAAGAAGCTTCCGCGAAAGAGCGTCGTGAACCGACGAGCTTGCATCCAAATTTGGGCCAATACGAAGGTGGGAAGTTCACCGTGCAAATCGCCGCTTTTGCGAACAAGGGTGAAGCCGAAGCTCGAGTTTATGGATTGAAAGAAAAGGGTTTTGAGGCGTTCTTTATCCCTGCGCAGGTGAATGGTCGGACTTGGTATCGTGTGAACGTGGGTCTATTTGCATCGGAAAGTGAAGCCAAAGATTATAAAAAAGGTTTCATGAATAAAACCAAAACAGATGCAGCCATAGTTCAAAGAATTTCAGAATAGGTCCCAT
>CALCCV010000545.1 GCA_937900305.1 uncultured Pseudobdellovibrionaceae bacterium
GTGTGCTCTTCCGATCTCGTCTCTATCGAATTTTCAGATCTGCATTTGAGTTTCTCACCTCTGCCGGGCCTCGAGTTTTCCCAAGTGTTAGCTGAGGTGGGTGCCTTTTCACCTCTGATGTCGGAAGAGTTAGGAATCTACCCTTCACTTTCAGCCGTCATCAGTCAGGCCCCCTATGGCAAGATCAAAGTCGGCGGGCTGTTCAAGGGCAATTTGAATCTCAACGTCAAAAAAGGAGCCCGCACCGAAGCGGGAGAATCCAAAATGGCCGTCACCATTCAGGGTGAAGATTTGTCGTTAGAGGACATTCGTCAGTGGGCGCGTTTGCCAATGAACCTTAAGGGCACTCTGGGCATCGACAGTTCCATCTCCGCCGATCCCACGATGAAAGAGCAACCCGATGCTGAAATGAATTTTCAGGTGAACAAATTTGAACTTCCACCTTTTCCCCTCGTCACGGACATGGGCGCCATCACACTTCCCGAACTCAAGTTTTCAAATGTGGAACTCAAAGGCCGCCTGTCAGAGGGAAAATTCATCATCGAGTCTGGTAAACTCGGCAAAGAAAACGATGAACTCTTTGGCACCATCAAAGGCAACCTGGGAGTCAACATTGTCGGAAGCCAAGGTGGAATCTCTCCGCAGATTGGAGCGTACACCATCGACCTAGACCTAAAGATGAAAAAGTCCTTCGAAAATCGCCTCTCACTCTTCTTGACTCTGATCAGCCAATTCAAATCTGAAGCCGGCCCCCTCAGCCAGTACAAATTTCGGGTCTCGGCTTTCAGCCTGCGAGAAAATCCTAAATTCACACGCGCGCAGTAACCACGTCGATTTAGATCTATCCACCAAGTCCTCCAGATTTCGCGAGGTCAAGTTTTCAAGACTTGGATCTAAGAAGTTGACTCAATATCTAAGTTCAGCAATCCTTATTATGGATATCAAACTTATTTGACAGACCTGCCGCCAAAATCCCGTTTATGAACTCCGATACGACACCGATGAGATGATCGCGCGAGGTGCACATGGAAATTGAAAAATCGAAAAGAAACCTTTTGATCGTAGATGATGAACCCGAGATCGTCGATATTCTCGCAAATTTTGCCACCCGTTATGGTTGGACTTTTGAGACCGCACTCGACGGTGAAGCGGCGTTGGGTCTGCTTCAGCAATTTGATTTCTTTGCGATCCTGTCAGACATTTCGATGCCAAAACTCACGGGGATCGAGCTGCTTCGCCACGCGAACACCTTGAAAATTGCAAGCCCGGTGATTTTTTTAACGGCCTACGATTCGTCCAACCAAGTCAAAGAAGCTCTGCGATTGGGTGCTTTTGATTTCTTAGCGAAACCATTTGACCGCGAAGAACTTGCCACCGCACTTGCCCGCGCCATCGAATATGGCAAACGCAATTTGCGTCTGCAACTGCAGGTCGCCAACCTCATGGCTCTGCAAGATGACAACGAACAGTACCAGGCTGAAAGTAAAATGCTCGGGCTGCTCAAAGCCAATCATCATCCCAAAAAAAAAACTGGGTAACGGCCGATGACACGACCTCTTTTAGATTCGCCGGCAGCACTGCCTCATCAGCACATTGGTCCTGACCTCGACGCTCATCTTATTAAACGCAATCACAATGTCTACCGCGGCCATCTGATTCTCCTTTCCATCTTGCTGTTCGAAATGAATCGGGTTGGTTTTTTAGTTTCGTACTGGTCCATCCTTATGGCGATCGCGGTCCTCGTCTCTTGCACGGCCAGTGTGATGGCGAAACGAAGATACAATCAGTTTTTAGTATACAGACATTGGCGTTACACCATGCTGGCCGCAACGATTTTAAATGGATCCGCGTGGAGTTTTCTGTGCATCTCACTTTGTCAAACTTGGGGTCTCTCGAATTCTGCATCAATGCTCAGTCTTTTCATTGTTGCAGGCTGCGCTTCCTCCGCGACGACCTCCCTGGCGAGCCATCCCCGCCTGATGGCCTCATTCATTGTCTCCATCTTGCTCCCGATTGCTTCCTATATTTTAATCCTAAAAAATTCAGAAAGCTTGTCTTTAGGTCTGGTGATTTTAACTTACCTCGGGTTTCTGATGATCTATGTCAGAACTTTGCATCAGCGCTTGCATGATCAAATTCTTTATCAGGCCCTTATCAAAGACCAATTTCAAGCTCTGCGCGGAATTTTCGACACCGTTCCAGGCTTAGTCTCTTGCATTGACGAACAAATGACCTATCGATTGGTCAACAAAAACGTCGAAGAGGCTCTCAATTGCCCAGCCATTGAGTTGCTAGGGCAAAAATTTGGCTTCGCCGGATCTAATAGCAAATTGACTTCGCTGGTGAAAGCTTTCATGGAGTCCAATCAGCAATCGCAATCTGTCGAGCACGAATGGAGCCTGGGCGGCGAAAACCGATGGTACCTTTTTTGTATTGGACGAATCACCTCGCCCATTCAAGGTGCGGTCATCGTGGGCATCGACATCTCTGAAATCAAAAATACCAAAGACGAACTCGAGGTTCAAAAATTGCGAGCCATTCACTCTAGCAAACTCTCAGCCCTCGGCGAAATGGCCGCCGGCATCGCGCACGAGATCAACAATCCCCTCACGATCATCTGCGGACGTGTTCAGGAACTCAATTTGCGAGCAATGGAAGGGGACTTATCGAACTCGGAAGTCGCTCTCGAAACTGAAAAGATCAACGCCACCGCTTTAAAAATCGCCAAAATCATTAAATCTCTCAAAGCCCTCTCGCGCAGTGATGAACAAGACCCCTCCATCGTAACTTCCGTCGACGAAATCCTGTCCCAAGTTTTAGAGATCTCGACGAACTCCTGCAAAGCCAAAGGCATCAAACTGACTTGGGACAATGTCTCTGGTGACTTGAAGGTCGCCTGTCATCCGGTCCAGATCTCTCAAGTGTTGATCAATCTCCTGAGAAATTCCTGCGATGCGATCGAAACGCTGGCAGACAAATGGATTCACATTGGTGTGACCGTCACAGCCGCCGAAAATCTGCAAATTCGAGTCACCGACAGTGGCTTGGGAATTCCCCCCGCGATTGCCGAGAAAATCATGACACCTTTTTTTACGACGAAAGAACCCAATCGAGGCACCGGCCTCGGCTTGAGTGTTTCGCAGAATTTGATGGTCTTACAAGGTGGCCAACTGTACCTGGATAAAGATTCTAAAAACACCTGCTTCGTGATCCAAATGCCGTTGCAGGCGGCGCTCGTCAAAATGCAAAAGGCAGTCGCTTAAAGATACTCTTCTTGATAGAATCGCAATCGAATGCGAGGTTGAGTCGGAGGATGAAATCTCTCAACCACCATCTTCTGTATCGACGATCGCAAAAGCTCTAGCGATTCGGCTTCGATGTGAATGCGTTCCCCTCGGGCATCGGCGACATAGCGACTAGGTCCTAAGACATGAACGTTGACCAAGAGTTCGTTCCCCAGAGGATGATCGCTCCACTTATAAATAAAAAGCCAGTGTGAGAGCGCTCCGCCAATCACAAAGAGATGAAAAATTTCGTGCGGGCCAATCACGCCGGCCACGACGACGGGCCATTTCAAAAAGTCAAAGGTCGCGCCGATGGAATAAGACAATCCTCCCAATAGCAGATACTTCAAACTGGGATCACGAAAGGTGCTCCGAAATCTCAAACCCGAAAGTGCACCGATCCAGCCCAATCCCAAAAAGAACGAGAGCAAGAGCCACTCCGGAAAACTCGAAAAAAATACGACTTCTAAAACCAAGCCCGTGATCGCGAGGGTCCACACCATCAACAGAATGGCCCAGCGCCAGGGTCCGCGAAATAAAATGGTGTGAATCGGTGTGAAGGTTCCAGCAATCAGAGCCCAAATGCCAGCGTGATCTAATCTTTGTAAAACCGGGCGAGCCGATCCATCCAATGGCAGGAGGTGAAAAACTCCACTCATCGAAAACAGGAAAACCAGAGTGATCGAAAACACGATCAATGAGAAAACTCGGGCTCCGTTGCCCCTCCCTCGGTGCACTAAAAAAATGGCGCCCAACAAAGACGCAACGGCTGCCAAGAGATGGGTCGAGCTGCTAAAGGGGTCCGTGAAACCTAGAAATGCGACTGGTTGCATAATCAAGCATTTAAAGGCGAGTGACCTCACTCCGCAAGTCAGATTCTCTTTTGGAGGCCAAATCCTCCAAATTCTCATGACGAGCAGCTGACCCTCGGACCCAGAGAACCGCGGCTAGACTCAGAATTAGCGATAATTCTGCATCATTCTTTGCAGAGGAATTGACTGTGTGACGACCTGTCATAAGAAGATAAATGAAAGTTTTAGCGCTATAGAAAATGATAGAAGTGATAGAGAGAAATGATAAAAAATTGGAGGACGCATGTCAGGCATCAATAAAGTGATCATCGTGGGCAATCTGGGCAGTGACCCAGAAGTCAAAACCGTGGGCCAAGGAGCCACAGTGGCTCGTTTCAACGTTGCCACCAGCGAATCGTGGATCGGCAAAGATGGCGTTCGTAAAGACAACACAGAGTGGCACCGCATCGTAGTTTGGAACAAACAGGCCGAAAACTGCGCAAAGTTTTTGAGCAAAGGTCGCCAAGTCTATGTGGAAGGCAAGTTGCAAACTCGCCAGTGGGACGACCAGAATGGCCAAAAGCGCTACACGACGGAAATCGTGGCCACCACGGTGCAATTTTTAGGTGGTCAAGGTGCCGGTGCTGGTGCGTCTCGCAGTAACACCTCCAGCCAAGCCAGTCCTGAAGATTCATTTCAGAACTTTGGCCCTGAACCCACCTTTGGTGAATCTGACGATATACCGTTCTAGATTCCGTTCTAGTTGGCCCCTCCGTGAATGGAAATTTCCGTGAATTGGAATTTGATCTGGATTGCAAAGAATCCAGATCAAAAAAAATTCCAGTCAAAAACTCACAGATTAAAACCTCAATGGATCCGCAATGGATCCGTCAGCTCCTGGGCTAACTGCCTTTTTTAAATCGAAGAACGACATCTGATAGCAATTTTTGATGGACATCGTCTTTGCGAAGAGCGAACTCCTCCTGCCAAAGACTGATCCACCGATGCCTTTCCACTTGAGCCTCGGCCCGACGAAAAACGCTTTCTCCCAAGTCAAAAAACTCACGAAACGAAGGCACTCCCGAGTAGTACAACTCTGAGCTGCGACGAGCATCAAAGGACCTGTAGAGCTGATCGATCTCCTGAAATCGCTGATGAGATTCAGTCCGAAATCCAAAGTCTAGCAGCGAGCGGACATACAGAAAATAACCTTGATACTGATTGAGTGAAGCACTGGGAGAGGGATGCACTTTTAAGCTTTCCAAGGCGTGATCGAACGTGCTTTCAGCAGTTTGCAAATCTTGCAGCGGCAAATAGCTAACGGCGAGATAAAAATAGTTGCTCGGCACATCGAAAGCGCAACACAGATCTTGAAAACTTTTGTGCGACAATTTGTAACTCTTCGTTTGGAATTGCGAAAGCGCCGTCAAAAACATAGCTTTCTCGCGAACCTCGGGATGGTCATCTTTTAAGAGCCCCTGAGCAGCCATGACCGTGTCCAAAAATCGCCCCTCATCAAACAGATCGTGAAGCTTGTGCAGCATGATGCTTTTATCCATGTTGTGTTTTTTCCATTGGCTTCATCATTTTCCTCCTCAGGATTTTGACTCAGGATTTTTGCACAGGATTTTGACTCAGTTTTCTGTCGGTGTTTTTCCCTTTCTCAATGACAATCAGATTGAGATTATATCATTTTAATGCGACACTCTCTTTGCCGCTGTCAAAAGAACAGATCGTCCTCGAAAGATTTTCGATGAAACTTCTCATAAAGAACACATGCCAAAAGAACTCGCTCCGATGCGAAACAGGACTCTTGACTTTGTGCTTTTGGATGTTGATTTCGATTTCTTGCTCCATTCATCGCAATCAGGGTCGCAAGCAATTTGAATCCGATATTTCTGAAGGCAAAGCGCAGATTCAAAGTCTCATGGAGATTTCAGAACAGATTGATTGCGATGACTCTTGGCCAGAAAATCTCGAAGTGCTTATCGAAGACGAAACTCACGTTGCTTGGCGCACAGCACACGCCCCCCCGACTGTTTATCTTCGCAACCTTGACCAACGGACCTGTTTTGAAAAGGTGTTT
>CALCCV010000546.1 GCA_937900305.1 uncultured Pseudobdellovibrionaceae bacterium
GCGAGGTGACGCAAGTGATCGCCTTCGACGGCGATCACGCCAAAACCTGTGATCAGAGATCCGGGATCTACGCCCATGATGATAGAAGCCATATCTCTTTACTACCTGCGATTTTGTGAACGAAGTCAAAAAAGATGTGCAAAAAAAAAAATTGTGGCAAACTCAAAAGAACATGGCGAAGTGGTCCGAAGAATCTCTCAAACGATTTCAATCCCTCCTCGAACGCGATCCGCACTCGCCTGTTTTTGCCCCTTTGGCCGATGCCTACCTGGACCTCGGGATGTTAGAGGAGGCCGAACGGACCGCCCGCCGCGGCCTACAACACAATCCCAAACTGGCTTCGGGTGAAGTGATTCTCGGCAAAATTCTTTTGCAACGAAAAAAACGGGAAGAAGCGACTTTGCATTTAGAAGCGGCGTCTCGATTGGATCCAACCAACGTTCAAAGTCACCTTTTATTGGGTCAAATCCACTCTGAAAATCAAGAGCCAAAAAAAGCACTGAAGGCTTATAAAATGGTTCTGTTTTACAATCCCCACTTCGACAAAATTCAGCGCATCGTCGAAAAATTGGAAAGTCTAACCGCTGACGAATACGAAGAAGAAACTTTCAGCTCGGCGAGCCTCGAAACTTTGCGCGGCGAAATCAAAAAAGAAGCGGCCCTGATGCAAGCCGAAGCTGATCGAGCGAAAGCACAAAAAATCAGCGCAGGACCTGCGATTTCAGCTCCTGTGCCTCGTGCTCCCATTGTGAATCCCGCGCCCCCTGCCCAATTGCAGCGAGTGCTAACGTTGATTGATGCGTTGATCGTGCGCAATGATTGGTCGAAGGCTCAACTGCTTTTGGAAGACGCCTCCTCGGCCTTTGGGCGCCACGAAGAGATCGCTGAGCGCTTAGAAATTTTAGCCTCCCGACTGCAACCCGTTGATGAGGACATTCAGATTTTGGAGGAGCACTCCACCACTCCGTCCCCCCTCCTGGATCGCGTGAGTGCAGCTCGCCAAGAAAAGATTCGTCGCCTCAATTTGCTGCGTCGCAAGGCGAAAGAGTTGGCAGACCCCCACAACTCCTTGTAGGCTCGGGCGAATTTTACACTGAATTTGAATTGAAAAATTCCCGATACAAAACGAGGTAATGAAATGTATGAGCTCTCGGACTTTCGCAAAGGTCTTAAGGTTTTGATTGATAACGATCCCTACACGGTCATCGACTTTCAGCACGTGAAACCTGGCAAGGGCAATCAATTCACCCGCACCAAATTGCGCAATTTGCTCACTGGCCAAAATCTTGAGCGCACTTTCAAATCGGGCGAACGCTTTCAAGTTCCCAACGTCGAAAACAAAGAGATGAGCTATTTGTACAAGGACGACAACGGCTTCAACTTCATGGACAAAAGCAATTACGAACAGTTACTGATGACACCAGACGAAGTCGGCGAAGCCTCTAACTACTTGACCGAAAATCTCGAAGTCGTGATTTTGTTGTTCAACGAACGGGCCGTCGCTGTCGACGTACCTAAGGCGGTGAATTTGAAAGTCGCAAAAACAGATCCCGGCGTAAAAGGAGATCGCGTCACGGGCGCGACCAAACAGGCCACTCTCGAGTCTGGACTCGTCGTCAACGTTCCCCTACACATTGCCGAAGGCGATTTGCTTCGCATTGATACAACCGAAGGCGCCTACGTCGAACGCGTCAATCAGAAATAATTCTGAAAAAATAAATCTGAAAATAAACTTTAAAATAGATGTAGATGTAAGCTTCTAAACACTTACATCTGCGTTTTGTACAAACTGTCCAAAGCCTCGAGTTCGGCGGAAAGCTCCATCGACAACAATGAGGCGAAATTATCAAGAATCACAATCGCGTTTCGATCGGCGTCACCTTGAGAGTGATCGCGAATACGAGCGACGATGTGTTTGTTTAAAATATTTATTTTGTCGTACGTTTCGATCAAGGATTGTGCAGCCCAATCGGTCGGTCGTCCTTGTTTCATATTCAAATACTGGATGATTAAAAAATTTCCCAGCGCCCGCACCACCGTTTCTTCGTAAGTTGAAAATGGCAGATGATAGCGGGCCATGGGACGAAAAAAGGACATGTGCGAACAGTCCGCCGAAGCCATGATCAAACCAAACAAGCTTTGCAAGCCTGTTTGCAGATCCGTCGACTTTCCGTAAAAACGCTCGATCGCTTTTACAAATACAGTCACTTTCGCGAAAGACTTGTGCTCCTTGAAAGTTTCAGCCACGGTTGAAATTCCGCGGGCCACCGGACAGTGTTTAACAACCGCCGAATCATAAGGGCAATGTGGGCATTGGTGAAAATCTAAGAGTGTCCACTCGGGCAATGTTTCGATAGCACCGTCCTGATGAAGAAGAGAGTCTTCGCTCAAAACAGCTACGAAATTCTTTTGCCCGCCGTCCTCAAACTTGAATTGATACTCAAACTGAATGTCTGCCATGACACCATATTATTGAATCTTGATAGATTAGATATGCAAAAAATAGAGGAAGACCTTTGTCGAGCTTCGCACTTCAAACATTGGGCCCCAGTTTTTCATAAAACCGCATCACCTCCGGGGCCACGATGATGGACTGCGGATTCCAACCCGCAACTTTTAAGCCTTGCGGAGTTCGAAGGCGACTGAGGGCCACGTAAGCTTGACCGGGTTCCCACAAGCGCGAGAGATCCACCCAAACTTCATCGAGTGTCGCGCCCTGCGCTTTGTGGATGGTGGTCGCATAAGCGAGTGCCACGGGAAAATTCACCATAGACGCAACCACTTTGCCGTCAGCATCTAGAATCGAGAACGTGGCCGGCTCGACATTGATTTTCGACCCCGAATCTAACCGAATCACTAATTTGGATTCGTCGGCCTCGAGAAGTCTCCCGCGACTTCCGTTGACCCATCTTTTCATCGGGTCATTTTGAATGAGCATCACTCGACAAAAGCGCTTTAAAACCAAAAGCTCCGGCACTGGAGCATTTCGTTTCAATGCCTCTTTGGATTTCGCATCACCAATAAAAACAGTGGGAAATATTTGCTCTTTTTCGTCAATCAACGAAAGTCGAAGTTGGTTATATCCGTCGGCTTGGTCTCGGCGTGGGCAAAGTCGGGTGGCTTCGGCATCACCGGCACTGGAGGTGAACTCTGGATCTTGATTGAAACCCTCGGTGAGCAGATGACGATTTAAAAAATCATGGACTGTTCGATCCACCCGACCCCAGCGAATCAGGTCTAAAATTTTTAAAAACTCATTGTCTTGAGTTCTCACGTTTGAAGAGAGAACCACGCTTGCAAATTGACTGAAACTCCAGGCCTCACATTGAAAGGCCCAATCTCGCTTGGCGCCGGCCTTGGTGACCGGAGGCAACTGGGCAAAATCTCCAACGCAAATAATTCGCAAACCGCCCCAAGGCTCATCGTTATCGCGAGCCATTCGCGAGATGATTTCAGCGGTGTTAAGAACAACTCCCGACAGCATCGAAACTTCGTCAATGATCACAGTTTTCGCTTCACGAATTCGTTTGAGGACCCGACCATTTTTTCGATTGCGCTCGATGGTTGCGATCGAACCGCCCTCCAGCAATCCCAAACCAAAAAAACTGTGAAAAGTTCGTCCTCCCACAAGAACTGCGGCGGCCCCGGTTGACGCCAGCACCGGAATGGCCTCTTGCGCCTGCTTAAGGAAGTGCCGAATCAGAAAACTCTTTCCACTCCCTGCACCGCCCGTCACAAAAACGTTGCCGCTGCCGTTCAGTTTTTCTAATGCCTGCGCTTGCTCTGGAGTGAGAGTCGATGGAGAGTTTAGGTGGGACTTAATGTCGACGTTTATTTCCATCGTGATCGGTGTGCTCCTATTCAAAAATAGAAACCCGATCTGTGGTAACGAACAACTAAATTGCAAAAAAACCTGAAGTCCTAACGCGCTGAAATTGCGCGCAATCGCTATTGCTGGGACTTGACTGACGCACTGACTTTCGCCCGCCCCCAGTCTGCTTCTTCCCACGACCAAAGATTTGCTGTGAACAGGGTTTCTTTGTTGCGGATAGGTCACTTTCAAAACCTTTGGCTGGTGACCAAGACCCCTCACTTTTAAGGCTTGAAAACGCGACCAATAGAGGAAGCGAAATGCGTGAATTTTATGATGAATTGAGCAAAAATGTCAGTATGCAGAAGTTCGAGCTCGTCCTGCGGGATTTGTTGAAAAATCAGAAGGATCCAGCCATCGTGGCCGATCGTGTTTTGACGATGATTGAATCGGAAGATTTAAATTTCAACGAAGAGTCCATTCAAACCGTCTCTCATTTTCTCTTTCGTTCGGGCTTTTACAATACGCTCGTGCAGTTCGTCGTTCGCAATTTGCGGCGACCACGATTCAAAGTTCCTTGGTATTTTTTTCTCGAGGCGCTCGCCAGAGGGTTGGGCAATCAACTTGAAAAACTTCCCGCAAATCTCGAAGAAGCACTCTTGACAGGAGTTGGCGAGGATCAAGCTCAGCGAGAAGCTATGCAAGCCCAAGCGATGCATCGCTTTTTGCCCAACATGAAAACCTGGGGTGGCTCAGAAGAAGAAAACTTTCAAAATTTTGCAAAGCAAAAACGTGAAGATTTGATTCAACAAGTGGCCACACTTCAAACTGCTCGCCTGTATGAAAAAGCTCACACCCTGATTGAGCAGCTCTTAAGCCTCTTTCCCAAAGACGCAGAAGTCCAACGACTGAAAGAAGAGGCCCTCCAGCAACGGGCGATCGAAACTTTGCAAAGGCGTTCCCGCAAGCGAACTGAATTCACTCCCACGTGGGTTGAAAATGATCCCGAAGAAGAGGTCATACTCGAAACAGTGGGACGATCGCTTTACCAAGCGTCCCTTACGATTCCTGAGATGAGTTTTGACCTCGCTGTGGCCTCATTCATGTTCGACGATTTTGCGACCGCTCTAAAAATTCTCGCGCACTCCGAACCAAGCTTTGCCAACGATTGGTTGCGCCTTGAGTGTTTGCTCTTGAGCAGGCATTTTATCGAAGGCCTGGATTGGATCGTTTATCTCGAAATTCACTATTCTCACATTCCCGAGACGGCCTCCGGCGTGCAATTGGCCCGTGCCAAATGTTATTGGGGATTGGGTGAGAGACACTTGGCTTTAGAAATTTTAGAAAATTTATTAGATGCCCGCCCTAATCACATTCAGGCGGGAACCTTGTTGAATGTCTGGAGAAATCCTTGAGGCGATGGATTCTCTATTTTCTTTTGCCATTGATGCTGCTGAGTTCAGCGGTTTTTGCGACGCGAACTTGGGTGCTTCCAAAAATTGAAGATTTTGTGATCAAAAAAATTCGCGCGCTGACTGAATCCACTCAAATCGCCAAAGTTGAAATTGGTGAAATCAAAGTTCATCCGCTCTCTTTGTCGGTCGAAATGGGTGCAATCAAAGTGGAAATTTTGGATCCGGTCTTGGCTGAAAACGTAGAGTCGCTCACCATCGAACGCGCCCGGGTCTTTATGGATGTGCTCGACCTTTTTACAGGCCAATTCGAAATCAACACGCTTTTTATCCAAGGCCTTCAGACATTTGTTTTGATCGATCCCTGGCTCAAGGACAGCAACGGACCAGACATCTTACCGGTCGATGAAGTGTTTAAAGTTTTACGTCAACTTCCCCTTCGCCGTCTGGTTATTTCGCGATGGAATCTGGGCATAGAGTCGCGAAAGCACCAAATCAAAAGTGATCTCCAGGGAGTGGGTGGGCTGTTTTCATTTTTGTCAGAGCGCCTGACCGCACGCCTGGATGTCCAATCTCTCACCGTCCTTTCTCCCTACACGCAAGTGCAGGAGGGCTCGGTCCAACTTCGCGCGCAGATAGAACCAGAAAATTTGAATGTCAACAACGTGAACATCAAACTCGATAAATCCAATTTAAATCTTCAAGGGCAATTTCGCGACTGGAAAAATATTCTCCTCAAACCCCAAGGAGAATTTAAAGTTTCAAGTCTCTTTCATTTCGATCAACTGACCGAACTCATGCGTCCGCTCATTACTAATTTCCCAAACCTCAAAGGCGAACTCGAACTTGAAGGTGAACTCAGTGTCAAATCAAAGTTCGATGTCAATGGCGGAATCGAATTGAAATCTCGCGCTGTCGAAGTTGAGCAAAGATCG
>CALCCV010000547.1 GCA_937900305.1 uncultured Pseudobdellovibrionaceae bacterium
GAGACGAAGAACGATTCCTTGCGCCGGCGGCGCGCCTCCTCGCGATGGGGAAGCAGGTTGATCAGAATCACTGCAGGAACCTCCGCATGGCCAGGCCGCAGGCCGTCAAGTAAGACGGCGCTTCACGCCGCAGGCTGGATTCGCGGACCGCCGAGCCGAGCTTCATGCGGTCGAAGGGGTTGACCACCTGCGAGGCGAAGCCGGTGAGTTCGGTCACGCGGTCCTTCAGACCGGGCAGGGTGGCGGTGCCGCCGGCTGCGCAGTGGAAGGCGGCGTTGTGGTGGTGGTCGTTGTGGTTGTTTCCGACAGAGAGTCCACAGACGCCGCTGGCGGATTCGTTACGACAGGATCAGTCTTGCGGTCACAAGCGGTTAAAGCCATCGAACAGATTGTTAAAGAGACCAAGATGCTGTTGCGAATTACAAATGGTTTTTTCATTTTTTTTCCTCCTGATGCCTTTGATTTTGCAATTTTGAGACCTTGGAGAAGACATCAGACTCGTGGCTTTCTGACCCTTGTCAGTGAAGCTGCCTGTTCAGTTTCTGCAGAGAGGTCTGTCAGCAAACAGAACCTCTTTGCAACTTAACAAATTGATTTTAAAAATGAGGTAAAATGGACTGTAAGGTTATGTGAACTTATATTAAAGCATTCAATCAGAGGTGCAAGCGGTGGCAGGACAGCGCTTGATCGTGATCAACCATCTCGCCTGAACCGTAGGCTTGTCCTATCGGAAATTTCAAAGTTGCGACGTCGTTTTCAAAGCGAGGGTCCACGAAGTGCAACTCTTCGAATTGCGGCTCTTCAGCCAGTGCCCCTGTCGGCTCGGCATTGATGATAGATCGAAGTTCGAGATTTTCATGACGGTAAATCAGATCGGCGCTGGGATCGAACGCCTGAATTTGCCATGTTTCGTCGAGGATAAAGTCATACCGGAAGCCCGATTCCTCGAAACAACGAATATCTGGATCTGACGGTGCCATCTTAGACTTTGCAGGGGGCGCGTCTTTCACAGCCGGCGATATCACGGCTGATTTGAAGATCAGAGGCATTTGAGCTAGGGCCGCCCGCACTGGCAGGAACAGGCTTGTCGCAGCCGTGAGGGCTGCCACCATAAGCTTTGGAGACAGGAGTTTCCCTGAGCGGTGTTTCGATAGAATGTTCTTGGGTGTGTTCTTAGGTCTTCGCATGGAGACCTCCTACCACAGAATTCCCAAAAGGAGGAGTTTAAACCGAACTTTCGAAGTAGGGGACCGGCTCTAGTGCGAGGTTTAGAGCTGAGCTTGAATTTTTTTTGCCCTTTCCAGCCGGTTTTGGAGATTGTTGCGAGCTTGATTCAATATTTTTTTCAAAGCTTTGTGTTGAGCTCCCGGGATCAGCTCTTCATCGAAAGTTTTGAGCATTTGTTCGTCTTGTTTAACTTGGAATGAGAGATAGTCTTTGTCGAAATCAGATTTTGACTTGCTCAATAAAAGCAATTCGATTTCAGCTTGGTCCTTTAAAGATTTACTCTTTTCTGAACCAGCCAGTTTGACTTTCGCAGACTCGGCCCATCTCAAAATTTCTTTTTGCAATTTCTCCTGCCGGGTGATCAACCCCTTGGCGAAGGCTTTCACGGTGGGTTGAGAGGCTTGTTTAAAGGCGTAGTTTCCAGCGGCCACATTGACGTCATTGGTGCTTTTTAGAATTTGTGAAATCTCTCCATCACTGAATGCAGCGAGTGCGGGGGGACTGGCTCCAAAAAAAGTGACGGCGATGAGCGAGAGAGCGAGAACCATTTGGAGGGGTGGACGTGCAAATTTCAAAGTCATTCTCCTGAAAGGGTATTTTGGATCGGCGAGGCTCCGACTTTGTGGAAGTGCAACGAAGGGGCCAATCGAGAATGGTCAAAATTCCCGCTGAGTGGTGCCGTTACTGGGCAAGTTTTCGACAACACTTTTGAGGTTATTGATGCCCTCTGTGAATTGACCCGCCACCATTTTTTCGCAATCGATGAGAGTGACCATGATTTTGCCGATGAATCCATTGTCACCAGTCATCACCCACGAAAATTTCGTGCCAACAGGTTCTGGAGTTAGCCGGTACTGTACCAAGCTCTCTGCGCGAAAAGGTTTGAGCATGGTTAATTTAATTTCAACCAGTTCGTTCGGAATCATATTTATAATTTCAAGTTTGCCGGAACCCACCTTGTTGTTGCCTGCGAATTCCAAAGTGGATCCGATTTGGCCATCTGTGCCGCCGAAAGTTTTTTTCATATTCAGATCCGCTTTTTCGTATGGCGACCAGAGGTGACCATTCTTAAAGTTGCTAATGTAAGGAAATAGGATATTGGGTGCTGCGGCGATGATTCCATTGCGCTCGTAACGAAAGTGGCTCTCTTTTCTTGAAGCGACGATGAGCAACCCGACGAGTCCGATGGTAAAAATAATAGCGATGATCAACAGCACACAAGCCTCCAATTCGTATGGTTTCGTTAGGTCCATTCATTAAAGCCAATGCATTTTCTCAAGCGGGCAAAAAAATGGCAATAGAGATTTGTCAAATCCACAAACCTAGCTGGACGTCGGTGGCCTCGTTTGAAGTTGGCGGTGGTTCGCAGAATGTTTTGGCGTCGTCACAAATGAAGTACTGCACTTTGACT
>CALCCV010000548.1 GCA_937900305.1 uncultured Pseudobdellovibrionaceae bacterium
GGGGCGTTCCGGAGTTGTGGTGAATTTGGTGACCGAGCGAGACACCCGGTTGATCTCCCAGCTGGCGAAGAAAGAAAAATCCTCAACCAGTTCCGCTGCCAACAAAGGAAAGGTGTAGACCTAGCTATTCGCTGACTTAGTTATTCGCAGCTTTGCCGTTTGGAAATTCTTTTTTGTATTTCGCTGCCATTTCGGGCGCCATTTCGTGAAGGACGTCATCTAAAGACTGAGTGAACCAAGAGTTATATCCAGCATGCCCGCTGGTCTTCATTTCTTCATAGGCTTTCTCAACACTCATTCCCTCAAAACGAATTTGGTAAAGCGCCACGATCAATCCGGTGCGATCTTTGCCGTAAGAGCAGTGAAGGTAGACGGGTTGATTTTCAGGTTTACCGATGTATTCCACCAGTTCCCGAACCACCTGTTTGTCTTCTTCTTTGTATTCCAAAAAGGCGTCCATGGGTTTGTGCACAAAAACCATCGGTTGGAGTCCGGCGTTAGCACGTGATTTATTGATTTGAAAAATCACTTCCTCTTCTTCTTTCGCTGCTGCCTTGGATTCATCTGGAGAAAGGGCGCCGATCAGGCCATCCAAGCCTATTCGCTGCAAGTCTCCTCCCTGGAGGCTGATGACACTGCGAAAGTTGGCTTGCGATAGCAATCCAAAACCTCGATAGGATGGCCGTGCGCCACGAAAAAAGCCTGGCGAAACTGGGAGGAAGTTTTCGATGTCTTGAGAGAACATCTCACTCGAAATGGTTGCATTCGAAGTGTTCTCTTTTTCGGAGGCACGCACGATTTGAGCGGTGGGAGTCATCAAGGCAAAAATAAAACTGTATGTAACAATGTATTTCATAGTTGAAATTCTATTTCAATTTTTGGACCACCGTCGCTTCCTCACGGAAATTTGGAGAATGAAGATCCTGTTCCTTCTCAAACTAAGTTTATTTTGCACTGATTTAAATCTTTTCTGTGGGAAGCGACATTCCAACCGGTGAGACGAAAAGAATCGAATTCATCAGATTGTTTAAGTGCTAGTCGAAGCTTACAATTCCTGGCACAACCGCCCAGAACCCTCGAGCACCGGTCCCATTCAAACTAGCGGAAGTTTGAATATTTAAAAATCGAACGCATTAGTTTATTCGGGGGGCGGCTGCGAAGGCAGCCCTAAGATCTCTTCGCAGATTGCCATCTGCTGCTGAATTTCATGAAGGGCTCGATGGAGTTGGCGAATATCTCGTTCATCAAGGTCTCGCTCAAGGGCAGATTTCACCATCGCGTGTTTTTTTAACCATTGCCCCTGGCGAGCGGCATAAGTTTCGGGAATTCCAGCTCGCAAAGCCGCTTGTTTGGCGTTTCCATCAACTAAATACTCGGCGATGAACTTTAGCGTTTCTAAAGTCAAAATGTGACGGTGTGCTTTCAGTCGGGAAGAAAATCCCATTTGTCGAATTCTCATGAAATTTTTTATCATGGCCTCACCTGAAAGCGAAACTTTAAGTCCAAAAGCCAGTCCCAAGGCATAGACTTTGGCAGCCACTCCGCTTAGAACCAGCTATGATAAATCTGAAGCAGTTTCTCAAAGACGTGAAGGCACTGGCCGCACTGCCGACTTCAAAAAAACATCAACGTTTTCACCTCACAGAGTATCCGTTTGACCTTCAACTTTTGACAGCGAGCCCTCTCTATCGCGAGAGTCGCAAGCAGTATCTGTCTTTGGGTGGAAAGTTTGCGGGTCGAGTGTCTTCGACGATGCGATCCCTCAGTGCTCAAGATTTGTTTAAAGACGAAATCGACTTCACGCCTTCGGCCGCAGAGATCATTTGGTTTCAAAAGCACTTTAAGGATGTGAGCGATCCAGAGGCTGAGTTCGTGGCGCTCTCGAGGTTCAACGAAATTTCTCTCTTCCACGAACAAAATCATCGGATCATCTGGCGGCTGCTACCTCCGCCACCGACAGAATCTGCAGATCTTCGTCGCTATTTGAACTTTGCGGAGAGTTTAGTAGTGACTTTGGATTTGGCTCTCGGTGATGAGATCGGTGCGAAACTCTCTCCTGTTTTTGAACGTCTAAAGGTGATCTATCGAAGGGGCGGGCAGCACCGGTGGCAAAAAAAATCGAAACAAGACTATCGGCGCTATTTGGAAGCTCTTCTCTGCGCGACCTATTTCGAAGATCGGAAGAGCGTCGTGTAGGGAAAGAGTGTCTTCGCCTGTGTAGA
>CALCCV010000549.1 GCA_937900305.1 uncultured Pseudobdellovibrionaceae bacterium
GTTACGTCCCCAAAAATTTCGCGCCATTTTCCGCACGATCTCTGCCAACATCGTGTCAGCAATTTGAGCAGGCCCCTTCGCTGGATCGAACGCCTCCAGATAAAGTCGATCTTTCGCCGGCTTTGAAACCTCTTGGTCATAGAGCTGAATGCAAAACATCGAAGCAATATTTGTAACATTCAACAATAGCGGCGCTGTGACGGCACTCAATTCAGAGCGTTCGGGCAACGTCGATGACCGAGCCACATAAAAATCAATGACAGCACTCTGTGGAATCTTGACTCCTGTCATCTGTGTAAAGCTCGTTAAAATTTGTTCGCTGGTCAGAACGGCCAGTCCCGACATCTTTTCTTCATGCGGACTCGCACCCTCATCAGGCTTAAACGGTGGAGCTGTGGTGTCAAATTTCAACGCCTCGGTCGGCTCCACTTCAGAATTGAAACCCTGAGGCGAGCAACCTTGCCCTTGCAATACCAAAAGTGCCAATCCGATCAGGCCGACACCAATCCAAATGGCTTGTTTGACGGGAATTTGTTTGCCATTAAGGCCTATTTTTTTCATTTACCACCTCCCGACTTCAAACAGGAGTCTGAGGCAGCCACCTCTTGAAAAAGTGCTTTGAGATTGTAATTTTGAGATTCAAACTGATCGGCAAAGGTCTTCATCGAAGATTCCAATTCACTTTCAGCTACTTTTTTCTGACAAGTGCTTTCAAAAACTCGCTTGGCCATGCACAAACTGAATCGTCGGGAGCTAGCCACCATTCGACCCAAGTCTGAAAGACCTCGGCCATAGATGGTGTCCCCGCGCCAGCCAAACAAGGCTTTGTTGCGCACACTCATGGCGTTGTTCACAAAAGTGTCGTCCTTCACGATTTTTCCCAGAGGAAAAGTGGCGTTGTTGATATTCATTTTCTCGACGGTTCCATATTGATCTTGAGGCAAGATCGCTTTGTCCTTCACTAAATCGGTGTGCAAAGTGAATGATCCTCGATAATCCACTTTTGCAAACGCGCCTCTAAACCCATCCATGACACTGTGGCAACCTCGACAGGTATTTAAATATTTATCGTGAACGCCGGCCGGAAAACGATCGACATCGCCACCCACGTGCGATTCCGGAGCTGAGGTGTCGGCCCAAGTCTCAAGAGGCAGACACATAAATTCACGAAACAGATACTCCACGGGTCTCCGATTTGTTCCAGCATTGGCATGGGCTGACATAAAGGCGCGCGAGGTGATCACACCGGCTGGGTCAGGATGTTTGGCTGCGACCTGAAGATTTCCCGTCAAGATCATCTGTCCATCAAGTCGTTTCAAACTGGCACCAATGTCAAACTCACCACTGCCCAAGAACTCAAAGTGACGATTGGTTCGCAAAAGATCCTGCACCATGTTTGACGGAACTGCGGCTTTACTGCTGTCCGCGAGATAAAGAAAATCACCGTATAAAAGTTCTCGCGCATCCGTTTGATCTCGCGTGACTCCCATAAAACTGGCCGCGAAGTCGTTGAGATTCACGCGCGAAGATTCTTCGCGATTCGACATCTTTAAGGCCATCTCCTTCACTCGCAAATTTAAAAATTCCGGATTTTGGGTTGCCAACTTAGCAGCCTCTAATTTTTGACCGGCGCCAATCATCGATTCCATCTCATTGAGAGTGGGGTGATCGAGAGGAATCTTTGTACCCGTCACTTTTTCAAAAATCTTCTTAGCGATTTTACGATTCTCCGAAGGTTCACCTGCATCAACGGCCTTGATAGATTCTTTCAAATGAATGCTCGGAGCAGACTGGCCCAAAATATCTTCAGGTGAATAGCCCTTACAATAGACAGCGAGCATATAGATTTCGCCCGACCAACCGCGTGCAGAGATCAAATCCAAAATTTCCGCAGCCCGCAGGTTTTCGTTGTCGTCCATTCCTGCTCGGAACTTGGGATTGGCGGTCGTGGTACCGAGCAAAGTTCGGGGCCGAAACCAGGCGCTTGTGTCCACCGAAAGTTTGCGATTGTAGCGCTCAAGCACAGACGCATCCACTTTTTTCATATTGGCTATCGTGGTGGCCAGCAACTCGGGAGTGTAGTTTCGATCGATCAAGCGATCACCCAAAACGAGGTACGTGTTCGTCTTAGGATCGACGGCCGTCGGCGCGGCCCAGGCTCCCGACAAGGTGTTGCGAGACAACACTGGATCGACGGCAGTCACTTTGCGATGGCGCACTCGATCCATGTAGTAGTGAACGTCTCCGTTGCGCATATAAGAAAGAATGTATTCGTGTTTGGGTGGCGCTTGGAAAGTGGTGGCGTTGCTAAAATTGACAAAATCCACAAAGTTAATTTGTGTGCGAACAGTTTCGACCCTGGTCGCGCCATTGAGCTGCCGCGTGATTGTTCCATTCGCGTTCATCATGTTCCCGGAATAGTCTTGATTCAGGGTCACCAAGTCTGCAGCGTTTGAAAAAGTGAATTGCGGATTGTACTGAGTGGTTCCCGGTATCGAGGTCGTCTCTGCAACTGCATTGAAGCGGGGTGAAGCCACGCGGCTCAAAGCAAACATTCGCCCGTCACGATTCAATCCCGAGTAGTTGCGAGTGATCATTTGAACAGTCATCTCTTCAGACGTCCGGCAAGCTTCAACGATTTTTGTTGCTGGAGTTTGTGAGGTTACAATCACTCGATTGTTTTGAATGTAATCTGTGGTCACCGCAGCAGGATTGGTCAAATTTGCAAACGTTTGACTTGGGAAGAGATCGAACGGAGTAAAGCCCGTTAACTTCACGCGCCCAGTGGGAACAGCCGCCGCCCCAAGGGCCAAGCCCTTTTGGCCCAACCAAAGGTATCTGGGGTTTGAATCAGAAACAGTATTTTGAATGACGAGGTTGAGTGGAGCCAAATATCCCGAGCGATCCATCACGACATTGCCCGTGCTCTCGTTAAAAAGATAAAGTGCCACCAAACCATCTTTGGAGCCTTGTCCATTTTCATCGACGATCGCCATGGCCGCTTGAATTTTGAGAAACGAAATTGCAGCAATAGCAACAAAGACCCGCAAACCCCCAACTAACTGCACTTCCCCCCCTTAGCTAAACTCTTCTAATAATTTAGCAGCAGGAGAACCAAAGCACTCAAAGAAATCGCGGACCCTCTCAATCTGATATGGTCTGGTGGGCCTCCGACACAGTCCGGAGGTCCAGCCCTGATCACTCCCAAAACAGACGGTTGATCGCTAGACAGCGAAACTATTTCCGAGGAGCCAATTTTGCAAATTTCGTTTCAACCCGAGTCAATGCCCTTGCGATGAAGGAGTGTCAACCTGCTCACCTTGGATGGGATACACTCTCGAAACTTCCTCGCGAAAAATTTCTTGGAGTTCTTCACGACGATTGACCGTAAATCCTTCGGTTGAGATGGGAGGCAGAATGTGAAGCTCTAAGACCGCGCGAAAATGTTTGGCATTTGGGAACCAAGAGTTTTTGCCCAGGATGCGCGTCCCGCCCTTTATCACCAGTGGGACAATCGGCGCATGCGCATTGATCGCCAGAATGAACGGCCCGGCCTTCAAGGGCCCCAGGGCCTCAATATCTTGACGGGTTCCTTCGGGAGCTAGACAAAACTGTTCGCCAGCGCGAATTTTTTTTTCTGTTTGGCGATAAATCGCCAAAACCTCATCGCGACGATTGCGTGCAATTGGTAAAACACCTACGCGCCTCATTGCACGACCAAACATCGGAAAATCAAAGAGCTCAATTTTAGCCCCAAATCGGACGCCTCGAATTTTCCAATGAATCGCAAAGATGTCAAAAAAACTGGTGTGCGTGAATAAAAAAATGCATCCGCGCTTGGGCAGATTTTCAGACCCTATGACTTTCACTTTGACTCCGAACATCCAGCACGAAATCGCGGCCCAAGAGACAATCATACGGCTATCGTATTCTCGATTGTTGAAAATCAAGTTTTGCAAAATACAAATTGCTGAGTGAATTATCAAATAGGGTGCGTAGAGCGCCGCCATCACCACCCCTCGAATCGGCGCCACAAGATGATCGCGCCATCCGCCGTCCACATTTAATTGCCCAGTCACGTGGACACCTTCCGGGCCGGATCCGCCATCTCCTCCCTATCTGGAAAAAGGCGTTTGCGTGCAGCCAACCGCTGCCGCTCTTTGTAAGCTTCGTGCTCAGAGGGTCCTTCTACAGTTTTCAGATAGGATTTTTGATCTAAAATTTGAACTTCGTAAGGATAAAAAAATGCAAAAGGTTCCTTGCCCTCGCGTTCAACCTTGACCAGTTTTCGGGAAATAAATTTGATGAATTGGTAATCCACTGCCGAAAAGTCATTGTGCTTGCGCAGATATTTGATCTCTTGTTCATTCTTCGCCAGCTCTTCCAAAAATCGACTCTCGAGATCTTCATCGCTGCAGGTCTTGCCCTCGGCTCGCAACTTTTCACAAATGCGAAGAAACAAATCGACTGGATAAATTGTGTTCGAAGACTGGTCCGGCATGATGTGAGGAAACGACATCAGATTTTCGTTCACTAAAAATTGAATCACCCGAAACGAATCAAAGATGCTCTTGGTGACAAATCGAACGCCCAACTTATCAAACACTTTCATGGCTACGGCGTCTGGTTTGGCTAATAGTTTGATGACTGAACTGATGGAGGTCTTAAAAGGTTTGACTTGAAATGAGGCTAGATTGACCGTTTCGCCCGTGGTTTTTCCGACCAACCGAACAGACTCATCCTCGGCTGTTTGCACAACGGCGTCCTCAAAGGGTGTCAGAATTTGCTTTTGAATTTCTTCTGAAAATGAACTGAACAAATCATTTTCGGAGTGAACAAACACATGCATGCAGCGAAGGACCGCGCAGGACCATCGTTGGATCATTTCATCTTCCGCTGTCCGTGGATTGCGGGACGCATACACCAAAAGATGGCGCAGATCTTTTAAGCACTTTTGATCGCGAACGATTTCAGGAATGTCTGCTTCCGCAAATCCCAGTTTTTCCACCATCAGGACAATGGCTCGACGATGAAACTGCCACAGCTCCTCTTCGTCCGAAGGAATCGACAAACTGTAGCCATAGGTTGAGATAAAACTTTCAGCGGCCGCAACCGTGTGAATGTGCAACTTCGGAGAATCAATGACACTCTGGCCTCCGGCCACCGAGTGCAAAACTTCGGGCTCAAAATCAAAACTTCGACCTTCAATTGTATTCATAGCTTGGCCAAGCTTACGCCCGCGAATTCAAATGATCAAGTGGTGGGAACTCGTTGCAGGGTGCAGGGAGCTACTTTGATGACACCGAGGACGCCAGATTGCTTCTCTTCGAGTCCGACCACTTTGTCATTTTCAAATTTGATGGTGCCGATCCAAGTGCTGTCGCTAGACAGTTGCCACTCAATACTCACATCTCCAAACTCGTCAGAAAAAAACCAAGTGGCTGGCTTTTTCGAATCATAGTCGCCACTTTTCATTTTATCAAAACGAATTTTATAGGGTTCGACCCAGTTTCCGTTGTCGTCAAAGAGATTTGAAAGTGAATCCTGGGCCGTGAATTCAATCGTCGCCTCTTCTAAATTGATTTTATCATCTTCACCTAAGGGGGCCACCAATTGAACCATCAACGGATTGGCGCTGCTCAATTCAGTGGTTAATGTTCCTAAATTTTTTGGATCGACGCTGGCTGAGGCGAAATTTTTAAAACGTTGCGTAAGGCTCAATACGTCCGCAGTCGCCACTCCATAGGTCTTTTCACTGACGACCTGGACCGGTGCATTTTTAGTTTTTGAAGAACATGAAAATGGCGCGACGATGGCCTCTGGTCCCTTGACCGGAGCGTTGAACTTGCGAGGTGAACAGGCCACTCCCGCCAAACACAGGGCAATCATCAAGAGCCATTTGAGTTCATTCATACCTGACTGCAGTACAAGAACCCGGCCTGTCTCAGTTTGAGAGGGATGGACGCGAAGAAGTCTCAGATGAGACAGTCGACCGCGGTGCAGACGTGCGGCGACCGTGCTTACGTTGATACCAGTTCATCGAGTGGGCAAATATCAAAAAACAGGACCCGAGAATTGTCACGGTCGTGTGACCAATTTTGTGAAGGGCCAGGTGTGGCAAAGAGGCACCCAAAACCAAAATGAACACACCGACCAAACCCACTACCAAAGTCCAAGGATGATGATGCTCTTTGTAGCCCCGAAAAAAAGAGTAGACCGCCACCGGGACCACTAAAAGTGCCATGCCCAGATGAAAAAGTGGGTGGTGAATAGAGGTGATCAAAATAGGAAGTGTAAAAACCAAAATTGGCGCAACGAGGCAGTGAACCAAACACAATCCCGAAAGTATAAGCCCGGTTCGATCCCAATTCATACTTTGGAGGTGACACGTCGGTCTCGAGTTTGTCAATGGCTTTGGCAGGCCCCGCAACTCTCGCAAAGGATCGAAGACGATTTCGCTGCCCTGTCTTGAAAATACGTGGAAAGTTTTCAGCAGACCAAGCCTGTGGTAAGTTGCTCAAATTATGAAACCACCTCTCTTGACCCTCTCAAAAGACTTCTATTCGCCTGTAAAGCCGGCGACATTTTCCAAATGGACGTTGCGATACTTAAACCAGGGCGTTTTGAATGAGATCGGGCTGCAGAATCTAAACGCAACGCAGTTGCAATTGCATTTTGGCCAATTTCAGCCGCTGCCTGGCAATTTACCTAGACCACTGGCCATGCGTTATCACGGTCATCAATTTCGCCATTTCAATCCCCAAATCGGGGATGGGCGTGGCTTCACCTTCGCCCAATTCCAGCGTCCCGATGCGTGGTACGAGTTGGGTACTAAAGGTAGTGGCCAAACACCTTATTCGCGATCCGGCGACGGTCGCCTCACTTTAAAAGGTGCATTTCGAGAGATCCTTTGCACCGAACTTCTGCGGTCGCTTGGCATGGACACCAGCCAAACCTGCGTGGTCTTCGAATCGCACGAAGAACTGGATCGCCACGATGAGCCCTCACCCACTCGCTCAGCCCTCCTCACCCGCTACTCCCGCGGGCACATTCGCATCGGAACATTCGAACGAGCTCTTTTTGAACAAAGGCCCGACCTCATAAAAGAACTGGCTCGCTACGTGCTCGTGAACTTCTATCAGGCCGACGCCTCAATTCTTGAAAAGCAAAGCGATTCGGAGATTTTTGAAAAGCTCTTTTCGCTTTTTGTTCAACAGGCAACCCGCACACTCGCCTCTTACATGGTCGGAGGATTTGTTCATGGAGTTCTCAATACCGACAACATCAGTCTGTCAGGTGAATCATTTGATTATGGACCTTACCGATTTCTACCTCACTACGACCCACAGTTCACAGCCGCCTACTTCGATCGAGAAGGGCTCTATGCATATGGGCGCCAGCCCGAAACCTACCAATGGAACTTCAGTCGCCTCCACGATTGCCTGAAATTTGCGGATCCTGGATTCTCGGGAACTGCAACGCTCGAAAACTTTTCAAACCTCTTCAACGACAAAGTGAATGAATATCTCCTGCGACGATTGAACTTGAGTAGGCGCATGAACGACGGCTCATTGGCTAGCACTCAACTGGTCTCCCGTTTTTTTGCAGCCCTAGAGAGCTCTGGTCAACGCGCAGGATTTGAACAGTGTTTTTTTGATTTTCATTCGCTGCCGACTCAAAAAAAGCCACGATATCTCAACTCTCCGCAGGCGGCAGTCTATCAATCGCGCGATTGGCAAGAGTTTATCGATTTAGGCCTTAAATTTTCGACGGACGACGAAATGCTGGCGAACCATTCGTATTTTCGCGCCGCCAAGCCTTGCACACTGTTGATTGATGAAATCGAAAGTCTGTGGAGTCCAATTGCCGCGCAGGACAACTGGCAGGATTTTGAAAAAAAATTGGCAGAAATTCGATCGTTTCGCGGAATTTATAAACTGAGTCTTGGCGATCGCGTTTTTTGGACTTCGTAAAATAACAAACTCATGGCCACGGCTGCATTTAAACTTTCCACCTGCCCCACCATGGGAATCAAAAGTCGATGAAGTTTTGCGACGGGCGGAAGCTTATGAAGGCCGCCGCCCTCCTCCCCCACCAACAAATGGAAGTTCTCTGGCCAACGAACTCCTGAAATACTTTTTGCGCCCGGTGCTTTGTCCAAAACCCAAAGATCTTTGGCTTCACATTGGGACAAGGCCGGACCTCGCCAAAATCGCAACTCCCACAGAGCCCCGGCTGCTGCCTTCACCGCCTTGGGTAAAAATGGACTGGCCGACTCTTGCATCAAAACCACATCTTGAACTCCGAAAGCGGCGGCTGATCTCAACACGGCCCCGAGATTGCTGGGATCCCCCAGCGGAATCAACGGTACAAGCCCGTAGGGCTGGGTCCACGCCCGGTAATCTTGAATTTCGGGAGTTTTTAAAACTAGCATGGGATGATGAGTGCCTAAAACATCGAGCTCGCGAAACAACGCCGGTGCGAGGGCCCAAGTTTCAACTGATTTCAGTGCGCCATCTGCAAACTGCGGCGCTTTTGATTTCAGCCAATTTTCACTCGCCTCTTCTCGACTGGCAATTAACACTTGCAGCACCGTAAGGCCTTGCGAAGTGCCCGCCCCCCGACGAAGAGCTTCATCCACCAATTTCTCACCCGAAACAAGGTAAGTTCCTTCTGACTTAATCCCACGGCCTTGCAAGAGCTGCTCTAGACTCTTCCATTTGGGATTCGCTCGAGATTCGATTTCTGTTCTTCGCATGCAGTTCAACCTTTGTCGTCGGCGCGACAACTCATCACTCGTCTTCGTCGGGCAGATCAACGTTCTTGATCTTCCTGAAGACTAAAAGTTTGCGCTCGTGAGGTGATTTGGGCAAGACGTAATCGATTTCTTTTTCTAAATCATAAATCTCACGCCACTCGGCTTTGTATCGTGCGAGCTCGATGCCTGCGTTAGGGCCCTTCATAAAATACACGCAGCCACCCAATTGCAAACTGTGTTGAACATTCGCGAGCGTATTGGCCACTTCTTCCACAGCTCGAGTGATGACTCCCTGAACTGGATACATGAAATCGGACTGGATGTTGCGACCGATGATCTCTAAATTGGGCAGAGTGAGGTCTTCGCGCACTTTTTTTAAAAAACTCACTCGCTTTTGAACTCCTTCAGCCAGGAGAATTTTTTCCCGCGGGAATAAAATTTTTAATGGAATGCCGGGAAACCCTGGCCCAGTTCCCACATCCAAAAGCGGAAATTGCAATTTCACTTGTTGCGGAACAATCAGGCAATCTATGAAATGTTTGATGGCCACGTCTCGAAATTTCAGCAGCCGTGTGAAATTGTTGTGCTCTTGCTCTTGCATGAGCAATTCATAGAAGTGCGCCAATTTTTCTCGCTGCGCATGCGTGATGTGACCCATCTCATGATTGTGAAAGATATCATAGAGGCGATCGTTGGCTTCGGACCGCGAATAAATCGTTTCAGCGCGAAAGGACCGCGCTGGCTTTGCCGCAGAGTCGGTGGGTTTTGTTCCTAAAGGGCCGGCAGTTTGTGCCGAAGAACCAGAAGGGCGCCGAGAGGGCTTAAAGCTGCTAGTATTTTTTGTGTTCTTGTGCGCCACGCGAGGTCCTTCTAACGTTCAGAGTTAATCCTTCGGAATATTGCTATTTTTACCCAACCTTGGGAGACTTGTCCCACTATGACGCAAGATTTATCGAACGCTTTATTGAATGATCTGATCGGTCAAATGCATGCTCTGACTGAAAAAGCCCTGACCGAGTTTCAAAACGCCACTGACAAGCAGAGCCTGTACGACAAAAAGGTTCTGTTCTCAGGGAAAAATGGGTCAGTCACCGAGCTCATGAAAAAAATGGGTCAACTCACACCCGAACAGAAACCTCAGTTCGGCGCCAAATTGAACGAAGCCAAACAAAAAATTGAGCAACTCTACCAAGAGCGCGAAACCAGCCTCGGCCAAGCCGAACTTTCCCAGAAGCTGGCGAGCGAAACGTTGGATCTCACACTGCCCGGATTTGCACCCGATCGCGGTGGCGATCATCCTGTGCATCTAGTCACGAACGAAATTGTCGACATCATGGCCCGCCTCGGTTACAGCGCGCGACTGGGTCCCATGGTTGAGCGCGATTACTACAATTTTGAAGCCCTGAACATTCCCAAGGATCACCCGGCGCGCGACATGCAAGACACTTTTTTTGTCGATGACAACTTGGTGTTGCGAACTCACACCAGTCCAATTCAAATTCACTCTCTTGAAAAAGATCAACTTCCTCTGCGGATTGTGGGCACCGGTTCGGTTTTTCGAGTCGACAGCGACATCTCTCACCTGCCGCACTTTCATCAAATTGAAGGGATGTGCGTAGATCGCAATGTTTCAATGGCCGACCTCAAAGGCACCATCGCATTTTTTGTGCGCGAATTTTTTGGCCCAGGTTTAAAAACTCGTTTTCGCCCTAGCTACTTTCCATTCACCGAGCCATCGGCCGAAGTCGATTGCTCTTGCCCATTGTGCAAAGGCAGCGGCTGCAGCTTGTGCAAACAATCCGGCTGGATTGAAATCGGTGGCTCTGGTCTGATCAATCCAAAAGTTTTTCAAACCGCAAAAATTCCGTATCCGGAATGGAATGGTTTTGCTTTTGGTTTTGGTATCGAACGCATGGCCATCATTAAGTACGGCATTCCTGACATTCGCCTCCTGCCCGAAAATGATTTGCGATTTCTGCGACAGTTTGAGTTTTAATACGGCGAAGGCAACAGGAGATCGAACGCAATGAAAATCAGTTTAAAATGGATCAATGAGCTCATCGATATTCAAGATTACCTTGGCAAACCGCAGGCCCTCGCTGACCAATTGACTAAGGCCGGACTAGAGGTCGAATCGATCGCCGACAGCGGATCTAGTTTGCAAAATGTAGTCATTGGGCAAATCCTTGAAAAGTCTAAACACCCGAATGCCGATAAACTCACAGTCTGTCGAGTGGCTTTGGGCAAAGGCGAAGTGACTCAAATCGTGTGCGGCGCTAAAAATCACAACGCTGATGATCGCGTGATCGTGGCCCTTCCCGGAGCAAACCTTCCTGGTGGACTCAAAATTTCAAAAGCCACTCTCCGGGGCGTTGAATCTTCAGGCATGCTCTGCTCCCTTCGCGAACTGGGCCTTGGCACTGAAGGAGAAGGCATCGCACTTTTACCAAAAGATGCACCAGTGGGATTGTCGTACGCTCAATACGCTGGACTCGACGATGTGATTTTAGAATTGAAAGTCACACCCAATCGGGCGGACTGCCTGAGCCATTTCGGCATCGCCCGCGAACTTTCCGCGCTTCTTTCGCGACCGATCAAAGTGAAGCCACTTCCAGCCATCGCTCTTGCAACCGACAAAACAGCGTTCACCGTCGAATTAAAAAACAGTGATCTCTGTGGCCGCTACACGGGTCGCATTGTTCATGGCGTGAAAATTGGCCCCTCACCAGCTTGGCTAAAGCAGCGTCTGGAAGTTTTAGGCATGAACAGCATCAACAACGTTGTGGATGTCACCAACTATGTGATGATGGAGATGGGTCAACCCATGCACGCCTTTGATTTGGCCAACCTGTCGAATGCCAAAATCACAATCGACACGGCCAAAGCGGGGCAAAAATTTGAAACTCTCAAAAAAGAAATCAAAACGTTAGCTGGATTTGAATTGATGATCTCGGATGGCAAAGGCCCCGTTGCCATGGCCGGCGTGATTGGTGGGATCGACTCGGGTGTGAGTGACTCCACCACAGACATTTTTCTCGAAAGTGCAAATTTCAATCAAGCGGCCGTCCGCAAAGCGTCTCGTCACCACCAGATCGAAACGGATTCGGCCTACCGCTTTTCCCGCGGAGTCAGTCAACAAATTCCGCCTCTCGCTTTAGAGCGCGCCACCGAATTGATTTTACAAGTGGCCGGTGGCCAGGCCGTCGTTCAAGTCTATGATGAATTTCCTCAGCGCAAGGAAGAACAGTGGATTGATATAAAAACCGAAACGATCTCGCAACGTTTAGGTTATGCCGCCGACGGCACCAAGTTTAAACAGTACATGCTATCTCTTGGCTTCGGTGTGAAAGAACTGGCCGCCAATCACTACTCCGTTTCAAAACCGGCATTTCGCTTCGACATCGAAAATGAAATGGATCTGATTGAAGAGTACGCGCGACTTCATGGCTACGAAAACATTCCCGAAACTTTTGTTCCGCTGGCTGCACTTCCCAGTCAACACGATCCGAAGTACAATTTTGATCGACGCATCAGCCGAATATTGCAAGAACAAGGACAGCACCGCGCTTTCAATATGGCTTTCGCCAATCCCAAGGACGAGCTGAAATTTCTGGGCCAACGCACGAACACGGTTCGATTGCGAAATCCTTTGAGCGAAGACTCATCTGAACTGCGCACGAGTCTGGTCCATGGTCTTTTTCAAAATGCGCTTGCCAATTTCCGTCGAGGAAACGAGCAAGGTGGACTCTTTGAAGTCGACTCTGTTTTTTCCCGCAGCAAAGAAGACGTCCAAGAAACCCCAAAGCTCGCCATCGTGATCTGGGGACAACCCAAAAATCTCTGGCAGAGCAAAATCCAAATTCAAAAAGTTTTTGCCCTCAAGGGATTGCTCGGCGGTGTCTTGCGGAAGTTAGGATTGGAAGAGCGCTTGGCTCTTGAAAACTCCGGTGCGCGCCCTGCCTACCTGCACCCTTCGCAGTCAGCGTCTATTCACTTAGATGGCAAACCAATTGGACATTTTGGAACCTTGCACCCACTCCTCGCCGATGAAAACAAACTCCGAACGGACATGGCTCTGCTTGAAATCGATCTTTCGGTCTTGTTGCAATCAGCCATTTCTTTTCGCCGAGTGGAGCCCTTGGCACAAACCCCCATCGTTGAACGAGATCTCGCGTTTGTGATGAAAAAATCTCAATCGGTCGGACCAGTGATGGATCTTCTCAAGATGATCGGACACGAGTGGATGCTAGAAATCACAGTGTTTGACGTGTTCTCCGGTGGATCTCTGCCGCCAGAAGATAAATCTGTGGCCTTCAAAATGTGGCTTCAAAATCCTGAGAAGAGTTTGGAAGATAAGCAGATCAATGAACTGCTGGCGAAAATGATTCAGCAAGCCAAAGACAAATTTGCTATATCCATGCGTTAAAGAGTTGATTTTCAAAACGCCTTCGTTAGGCTTTGTGTAGGGGTGTTCGAGATATGGCTGGACAAAACATTGGAAATTCAACAATGACCAAAGCGGACATCGTTGAAAAGGTTTACGAAAAGATCGGCTTTTCCAAAAAAGAAGCATCTGAGTTGGTTGAGATGGTCTTCGACACCATGAAAGATGTTTTGCAAGACGGAGAAAAAATTAAAATCTCCGGCTTCGGCAATTTCGTTGTGCGCACCAAAAATGAGCGAGTTGGTCGCAATCCTCAAACCGGCGAACAGATCAAAATCTCTGCGCGCAAGGTTCTGACCTTCCGCCCGTCACAGGTGCTCAAGGCCATGCTCAATGGCGAAGAGTTCTCACACTTACAGGATGATGATGACGACGACGAAGAATGAGATCTTGCTTTTATCAGCACCCAGCTCTCCAGACTCTGCGGCCAAATCTCACTCGGGAGCAGGCGCCGTGGCCGCGGACGCTGGCGCAATGGAATTCCAACTCGGCAGCAGTGGCTGGGATTTTGTCAGCGAAGACGTTGTACCAACACCCGCCTCTAGCGAAATCTCTGATCTCACCCAAGTTCCTGACTCCGTAGCCACAAAATCTGGAGCCCTTGGTCTACCCCTCACCCTCTGTGATGAAGATCTCCTTGAAGAAATCAACTCCATTCCCGACCGCATGGGCTTCAAAATCGGCGAAGTCGCAGAACTTCTCGGAATCAAAAACTATGTTCTGCGCTATTGGGAATCTGAATTCGAAATCTTGAAACCAAAAAAATCCTCTAGCAATCAACGAATCTACACTCGCAAAGATGTTGAAAACGCATTCATCATTCGCAAACTTCTCCACCGCGATCGCTTTTCAGTCGAAGGCGCAAAGATGGCCCTGCGAGATTTAAAAACCCAAGTCCGTAAAGAAGTGAATGTGCAAAAAACTTTCGAAAAGATCGACCTTAAAATCGAAACGTTCCACGGCCGCGTTGAAAGTCTCCTGAATGACGTTCGCAAACTTCGCAAGGCCTTGACCTAATCATGGCACCCGAGCTCGGGGTCGCCTACGTCACCGGTCTCATTCCTAACTTCGCTCTCACCAGTTTGCACCTTTGGCTCGCTCGTCGACGCGCAAAATCTCCCGACACCCAAAATCTTCAGCTCAATCTTCTCAAGCTTCAGCTGGTGTGGTGTGAAACCAAAGCCGAACTTCAACGATTAAACCCACCAACGCCCGAGCGCAGCCTCGACACCCAAGACCGAGACCTCGAACACTACAACAAAACGGCTGTCATCTTCGGCGCTCTCTGCGCAGCCATCAGCTGGCTGGGATTTTTCTTTCAACTCTTGATGATGGCTTCTCTCCGCTACCTTGCAAGCCCAAGAAATGAGCGATTCCTGCGTGCCTCACGCCTGACCCAAACTCCCGATCTCACCGTCACCGAAATCAGCGAAATTCTTGAGCAGCTCCAATCCCTCACGGGCCAGCAATTGCCCGTCTGAGTCCTCAGAAGTGATTGCCTTTTCAAATCGCTTTGACTAATCTCGGACCTGACATGAGCTTTCCATATCGGCGCGTGGCTCAGCCTGGTAGGGCACTTGCTTGGGGTGCAAGAGGTCGCTGGTTCAAATCCAGTCGCGCCGACCA